>CAMWNQ010000112.1 GCA_947175655.1 uncultured Clostridia bacterium
GAATTATGTTAAGGGTGTAGATCAAGAAAGAATAACTATAAAAAAAAAAAAAGAAGATAAGGATGTAAAAATTGAAATTATTCAAAAACCAAATAAACTTGTCTATAATGTAGGAGAAAAGTTAGACACAAATGGCTTGGTGATAAAACAAATTTATGAAACTGGAAGATCCTTTACGACATCATCAGGGTTTACTGTAGATAAATCATTATTGAAAATTGGAGATAATGAAGTTACTGTTTCATACGAAGGAAAAACAGCTACATTTAATATTATTATAAATTTATTAAAAGGCGATTCCAACAACGACGGTATAATAGATGTAGCAGATGTTGTAGCGGTTGCTTCGTATGTAGGAAATCCAGAAGCAAACAAGCTTGACTCTCAGGGAATGATTAATGCTGATGTTCATAATACAGGAAATGGTCTGACCGCTGATGACGCACTTATGATTCAACAGTATATTGCAAAGATAATTGACAAACTTTAATTCAGAAATATAAAAGTGACTGTAAAATTAATCACAGTCGCTTATTTTTTATATTACATTAATTCACATATGAGATTTGCAAATTCTGACGGATTTTCAATCGGAAGACCTTCAATAAGAAGTGCCTGATTGTAAAGAAGTTCAGCATATTTTCCGAGCTTGTCCTTATCGTTTGCGTAGAGATTATTAAGTTTTTCAAAAATAGGATGGTCAGGATTTATTTCAAGTACTCTCTGAGCCTTTACTTTCTGGTCGCTTGGCATTGCATTGAGTACCTTTTCCATTTCAAGTGATATTTCGCCTTCACTTGTAATACATACAGGATGTGATTTAAGTCTTGATGAGAGTCTTACTTTTGAAACTTTTCCATTGAGATTTTCTGTAAGAGTTTTGAAGAGGTCAGCATTTTCTTCTTCCTTAGCCTTTATTTCCTCTTTTTTCTCATCACTTTCAAGTCCGAGGTCATCAGCTGATACTGACTTGAACTTCTTTTCTTTATATTCGCCGAGAATTCTTATTGCAAATTCATCAACATTATCAGTAAAGTAGAGAATTTCATATCCCTTGTCTTTTACAAGTTCAGTCTGAGGAAGTTGTTCTATTCTTGCGATGCTTTCACCGGAAGCATAGTAAATATACTGCTGGTCTTCTCTCATTCTTGATACATATTCATCAAGAGTTGTAAGTTTCTTTTCTGCTGACGAAACAAACATTATAAGGTCTTTTAAATTATCCTTGTTGAGACCGAAATTATCATATACTCCGAATTTAACCTGCAATCCGAATTCCTTGAAGAACTTTTCATAGTTTTCACGGTCATTCTTGAGCATTTTTGTAAGTTCATTCTTGATAGTTTTTTCAAGACTCTTAGCTATTATTTTAAGCTGTCTGTCGTGCTGGAGCATCTCACGTGAAATATTAAGTGATAAATCTTCAGAATCCACAAGACCTTTTACAAAGCTGAAATAATCAGGAAGTAAATCGGAACATTTATCCATTATAAGAACGCCGTTTGAATAAAGCTGAAGTCCCTTTTCAAATTCCTTTGTATAGTAATCGTGAGGAGCTTTTGATGGAATATAAAGAAGTGCATTATAAGTAGCAGTTCCCTCGTTCTTTACGTGCATATGCTTGAGTGGTGCTGAATAATCAAAAAACTTTTCTCTGTAGAAGCTGTTATAATCTTCATCTTTAAGTTCTGATTTGTTCTTTTTCCAGATTGGAACCATACTGTTAAGTGTTTCAACTTCTATGAAATCTTCATATTTTGGTTCAGCATTTTCATCAGTATCTTTATTTTCAATTGGTCTGCTCTTAGTGACAGCCATTTTAATTGGGAAACGTATATAGTCAGAATATTTCTTTACAAGTGACTGTATTTTATACTGTTCAAGAAAGTCTGAATATTTTTCATCTTCTGTATCTTCAAGAAGTTCAAGTGTTATTACTGTTCCGGCAGTATCTTTTTCGCATTCTGTAATAGTATAACCGTCAACACCTTCGGATTCCCACATAAATGCCTTATCTGAGCCGTATGCTTTTGATACTACAGTAACTTTTTTGGCTACCATAAATGCTGAATAAAATCCGACACCAAACTGACCTATTATCTGACTTTCTTCATCAAGCTTGTTTTCGGTCTTGAACTTGAGTGAACCGCTGTTAGCAATAGTGCCAAGATTGTTTTCAAGTTCTTCTTCTGTCATACCTATTCCATTATCTGAAATAGTGAGAGTACGATTATCTTTATCAGCTTTTATTTCAATTGCAAAGTCATTTTTTCCAAGACCTACTTTATCATCAGTAAGTGATTTAAAATAGAGTTTGTCAATAGCATCGCTTGCATTTGAGATAAGTTCACGGAGAAAAATTTCCTTGTGAGTATAGATTGAATGAATCATCATTTCAAGAAGTCTTTTGGACTCTGCCTTAAATTCTTTAGTTGCCATAATACAAAACATCTCCTGAATATATTTTTTTGTTATTTTAATACTGTTTGAATTAGCACTCTCATATATAGAGTGCTAATTGTATTATAATACATTTTTCAGAAAAATCAAGTACTTTTTCAATCTTTTTATGTTTTCAACAAAAAACTTCCGGTTTTTTATCTATTATTAATAAATATGCACTCATATACTTGATATAATGTTTGATTACAATAATATAAATTTTTGGTTATTTTTTATAATGACTTTTTTTTCATATTATGATATAATAAGGCTGTATATAGATAAATATATATAAATAACGGCATTTTGCCGAAAAAGGAAGATTGTTTATGTCTTATAATTATGATGTTATTATTGTCGGAAGCGGTGCAGCCGGACTTTATGCTGCTATAAACCTTCCATCTGATTCAAGGATACTTCTTCTTTCTAAAAGAGAGCTTTCACTCTGTAATTCTTCTCTTGCACAGGGCGGTATTGCCGGAGTTTATAATCCTGAGGATGATGATAATACACAGTTTCACCAGAATGATACTATGATTGCTGGAGGATTTAAAAATAATACTGAAACTGTCAGCATACTTGTAAATGAGGCTGGTGGTGATATTAAGAAAATCATTGAGCTTGGCGTTGATTTTGATAAAAGTCCTGACGGTACATATGACAGAACTCTTGAAGGTGGTCATTCAAGAAGAAGAATCTTTCATCACGCCGATTCTACAGGTGCTGAAATAGCATCAAAGCTTCTTGAAAATGTTAAAAAGCTTGAAAATGTCAAGATACTTGAAAATGCTATGCTTTGTCAGACGAAGAAAACTTCAACCGGATATTCTGTAAATGTTCTTAAAGATGATGAATATACTTCATATAACTGTCATTTTATGATTTTTGCTACAGGCGGTATAGGAAGAGTTTATGAATATACTACAAACTCTGCCATTGCTACTGGTGACGGTATATCTTTTGCATATGAAATGGGTGCAGATATTAAAAATCTTAGTTTTGTACAGTTTCACCCTACTGCTTTTAATGACAGAAAAACAAGAGAATGTTTTCTAATTTCAGAATCTGTCAGAGGAGAGGGAGCTTATCTTCTTAACTGCAACGGTGAACGCTTTATGCATAATTATGATGAAAGACTTGAACTTGCACCAAGAGATGTTGTTTCACGTTCAATAATGCTTGAAAGTCAGAAAACTGATTCTACTGATTTTTATCTTGATATTTCCTATAAGGAAAGCGATTATATTATTAACAGATTTCCGATGATTTATCAGAAACTTATTGAACAGGGTATTGATATGACTAAAGATAAAATACCAGTATTCCCTTGTCAGCATTATCTTATGGGTGGTATTAATGTATCTCCGAACGCAGAAACAAGCCTTGAAAATCTTTATGCCTGCGGTGAATGTTCTCATACTGGAGTACACGGAATTAACAGACTTGCAAGTAATTCACTTCTTGAAGCTCTTGTTTTTTCACGCCGTGCTTCTCAAGATATTATTGAAAAAATGAAGAATATAAATTCTGATTATGGATTTGAAGAATATGAATTCTGTGTAAATGAGGAATGCGAAACAATTCCTAAAGGTGTAAGAACAGAAATCAGACATATTATGCAAAATAGTTTTTTTGTAATTCCTGATAAGAAATCCGTTGTTGAAGGATTTGAAAAAATTAAGAAAATCCGTTCTATACTTATAAACGGAAAATATAAAGTAAATGCTGATTATGTTGAGGCTAAATCCCTTGCTACAGTCGCATATTTAATTTTGAAAGAGGTTATATAAATTATGAAACTTACAAATTCTTATATTGATAATATAATAAATACTGCTCTTGCAGAAGATATTAATTACATAGATGTTACTACTGACAATCTGCTTTCACCTGAGCATAAAAGCTCTGCATACTATATTGCGAAGGATGACGGAATACTTTGTGGCATTGATATTGCAAAAAGAGTTTTTGAACTTGTCGGAGGAAATGTTGAGTTTAATACTCTCATTCACGATGGTGAAAAAGTAAAGAAGGGTGATATAATTGCTGAAATGCAGGGAAGTACTGTAACTCTTCTGAAAGGTGAAAGAACTGCCCTCAATATCTTACAGCATCTTTCCGGAATTGCTACAGCTACTAATAAATGTGCGGAATTAATAAAAGGCACTAATGCATCTGTTACTGATACAAGAAAAACTCTTCCTGGACTTCGTGCAATGCAGAAGTATGCTGTTACAATAGGCGGAGGAAAAAATCATCGTTATAATCTTTCGGACGGTGCTATGCTTAAAGACAATCATATTGATGCTTATGGCGGAATCACTCAGGCTGTTACTGCTCTTAGAAAAAAGATAGGTCATATGATTAAAATTGAAGTGGAAGTACGTAATCTTGAGGAACTTAAAGAAGCGTTATCAGTTGGTTGTGAAGTAATTATGCTTGATAATATGTCATGTGACGATATGAAAAAGGCTGTTGAGATTACAGACGGCAAGGCTTTACTTGAAGCTTCAGGAAATGTTACTGCCGAAAATATAAGAAATATTGCTGAAACAGGTGTTGATATTATTTCACTTGGTGCTTTGACTCATTCTGTAAAGTGTTTTGATATATCAATGAGAATAAAATAAGGAATATATATAAATGAAAAAAAATAATACAATAATCTTGCCTGTTGTATTTGCAGGTCTTATGTCGTTCTGCTCTTGCAGTAATAATATCAGCAAGGACGATTCAACGAATTTAAAGTCGTCATATTCTTATGGTCTTGATATGATTTCAGAAATGAATGATATTGTATCAGATACTCACTATAAAGAAATTATGGTTTATGATGCTTTGGATGGTATTCCAGAAAAAATTGCTCAGGGGGATTATTCTTCCCCAAAGGCTGTTTATCAGCTTTCATTTGATTTTGAAAGTATGAAAGAAATGTATTATGAAGACTTTGAAAAATTATCTGATGTTTCAAAGGAATATTTAAAAAATAAGTTGCCCAATTCAATAAGTTCAATAATAAATGCACATCAAGGTGTATCACATGTAACAGCATCTCAGATTTATAAGACATCAAGGATTTTTGTAAGCAGTGATTCCAATGAAATTGATAACACTACTGCTTATCTTTATGTTTATGATAATACTTTTCCAGTAATGGTAAACTTTAATAAAGGTGATGGCGGGGCTATTTTAGCAGAAAGCACTTTTATTCTTGATGAAGAATTTGACTGTGACAATATTGAAAGTGTACAAGAATATTTTAAAG
>CAMWNQ010000113.1 GCA_947175655.1 uncultured Clostridia bacterium
GCATAATTAAGAATGCATAATTATGAATTATAAATTATGAATTATTGTAATATATGATATTTTATGATATAATATATTTAATATATATATGCTCAGGGAGGTTGATTTTTTGAAAATATACAGTGCCGACAAAACACCTTTGAACATTATCAGAATCATTTCTGCATTAATTACAATCGTATTTCTTATAATATGCAGGTATTTCATTCCCTTTTATATGATTATGATTTCTATGATGTTCATATTCTCAGCATCAGGAATTATAATGATATTTTTTTATTTTCCGGCTATGTTCAGGAATATGGAATTCTGTATCGGGAACAATGAGATAAAAAAGAAAAACGGTGTATTCTTCAGACGTGAACAGACTGTCAATATATCATCAGTACAGTATATAACAACAGTCTGCTGTGTTTTCAGAAGGCTTGAAGGCTTCAACTTCATCATACTGAATATATACGGAGGCATTATGATATTGCCATTTTTAAGCAACAACACTTTCAGAGAAATTACATCTGAAATAAACAGTACAGTAAGGGGTGATTAATCTGTATCACGAACACCCTCTTAAAATACTGAAATATTCCATAAAACATATATGGCTTCTTATATTCCCTCTGCTTCGAGGAATAAAGGCTTATCGTCTTGATGTAAACCGTCTTTATGAATGGCTTAAAGGGTCTTGGTTTGACATTCTTATAATACTGATAATTCTTTTTTTCGGATATCTGAAATGGTACTTCTCCACAGTATCAGCTGACGACTTTTCAATAAATCATCATAAAGGAATATTATTCAGGACAAAAACCTGTATGATTATAAAAAATATATCATCTGTTACTGTTGAAAAACCATTCTATCTCAGACCTTTCAAAGCAGTAGTTTTCTATGCCGATACACGTTCCGGAACTAATCCTGCAAATGATATGAAACTACTTTTAAAACAGAGTACAATAAAAATCATAATGGATAAAGTTCCTTCCGTTTCACATCAAAAAAGCAGAAAATACAGCTATAAACCCAGAATATTTCTGATATTCCTTTTTTCTGCACTTTTTTCAAGCAGTTTTTCCGGAGTAATCTATATTACTACATTCTTCTTTCAGGGTGGAGAGATTGCACTGGACATCATAAGAAAATCCATAGACATAATATCGGCTGAAACATCAAAATTTATCATTACAAAGGTACCGCCTGTAATATGGAGTATAATAATCTTCATTCTTTCAACGTGGCTTCTCTCTTTCATAATAAATCTGATACGCTACACTGGTTTCAGCATCAGACACGATTCTGACATAATACAGATTAAAAGTGGTTATTTTACAAAAAGACAGTTCAACATCTTCAAGAAAAAAATAAACTATATTGACATACATCAGAATCTGATTATGAAGCTTTTCAAAGTAATGTCAGTAAATATAAGCTGTTCGGGATACGGTTCAGGTACTAAAAATCTGCCTGTACTCGTACCGCTCGTCACAAGAAGAACCCTGAATGAAAATCTTTCGGACATAGTTCACGCACGGTTCAGTCTTAAAAAACAATACAAACCAAAAAAAACAAGTTTCTGGCAATATATATGGCTTTCTGTAATAATATCCGTCTCGATACTTCCGCTTACATCTCTTATAACATATTTTGTTCCGGATTTTTATAAGCTTGCTTTATTTATAACCGTAATGGCAGAGACTCCGGCGGTATGGTCAATAATAATAGGTCTGACAGCCCTGTTTTCAAGCGGAATTACATTCGATGAAGGATATATACAACTAAATTATGCAAAAGGATTTGTTTTTCATACCGTTATTGCAGAACCTGAAAAAATCGTAAAATTTTGTATAAAACAGTCCATATTTCAGAGAATTTTTAAAAAATGTACTGTTTTTATATATATCGGAAGTGAAAAGCCCACTAAGCATATTATAAAAGCTATCCCACTTGATGATGCATATGAAGTTCTGGAAAAAATCAATAAAAGCTACTGATTAATTCATAATTAAGAATTATGAATTATACATTATAAATTATTCTCAGAAATTATTGACGAATTCAGAATATTCACTTTCATTCAGATTTGCTGGTTCTTCTGTTTCTTCATAAGCATCATATTTGCCATCAAATACTTTCCGGAAGTTTTCAGGTCTGATAATCTAGTGAAAATCTGCTTTCCATACCATTTTATTATCCTTTTTCTGACCTTTAAGGAAAATATTCCGTTTAGCCTTTTCAAATACTTCTTTTATATCATTTTCCGAAAATACAGACAACAGATTTTTTGTATTTTTTTATATCTTTTTTATTTATTTTTTTTGTTTTTGGAAGAGAGCGACAAACGTCGCTATAAATTTTCAACAGGTTCTCTGTCTCGACGGAGAACCTTTCTGCTTCTATATCATTTTCTATATCACTTACTATCTCATTAACTATATCTATATCTCTTTCTATATCAGCTTGCTTTTGTTTGCATATACTGGCTCTCCCCTTTTTGCCGTATTCAGAACGTTTTCTGCATATTTCTTTATCTTTTTCTGTATCACATTCAATTGTTCTTGACATAAAACTGAATGCCATATGTAACATACCGACAAAAAAATCCCGATATTTAAACTGTTACGTTTAAATATCAGGAAAAAAATTCAATAATTTATAATTATGCATTCTTAATTATCAATTCCAAGAACACATCCAATTATAAATACCTTCATACTGTTTTGCAGAACTGTTCCAAGAGAAGTCCTTTGCCATACCTCTCTTAATCATCTTTTCCCATTCGCTCTTTGAATCAAAGAATACACTCTTTGAATAATTTATAACATTAAGCATTTCTTCAGCGTTATAATTTGCAAATGAGAAGCCTGTACCTTTTCCCTCATACTGATTATAAGGTTCAACAGTATCTTTAAGACCGCCTGTTTCTCTTACTATCGGAACTGTTCCGTATCTAAGTGACATAAGCTGAGTAAGTCCGCAAGGTTCAAAGAGTGACGGTACCATCATAGCATCAGCAGCAGCATAAAGTTTATGTGCGAGGTCGTCTGAATAGAGAATATTTGCAGATACTCTGTTAGGATACTTCCAAGCATAATGTTTAAACAGGTTTTCATATCTGCTCTCGCCTGTACCAATTACAACAAGCTGTGTATTTTCATCAACAATTCTTTCTATTGTATACTGTACAAGATCGAGTCCCTTCTGGTCAGTGAGACGTGAAATAATAGCAATCATATATTTGTTAGGATCTTGTGGAAGACCGAGTTGCTTCTGGAGTTCAGCCTTGTTTACAGCCTTACCCTTCTTTACATTCTTTGCTGAATATTTATAGTAAAGATGGTCATCAGTTTCAGGATTGAATATATTATAGTCTATACCATTCACTATGCCTCTGAGGTTCATAGTTCTCGCCCTGAGAAGACCATCAAGACCCTCTCCATAGAATGGATATTTTATTTCCTGCGCATAAGTTTCTGATACAGTCGTTATATAATCTGCATAGACGAGTCCGCCTTTAAGCATATTTGCATCTTTCTTGTATTCAAGCTTGTCGGGAGTGAACATATAGTCAGGAAGATTTGTATTGTATTTAAAAGTATCAATATTCCATACACCTTGGAATCTGAGGTTGTGGATAGTCATTATTGATTTTGTATTGTTGTAGAACGGATGAGATGCAAAAGTAGATTTGAGAAATACCGGAATAAGTGATGCCTGCCAGTCGTGACAGTGAATTATATCTGGACAGAAACCAACAACAGGCATTATTGCGAGAACAGCTTTACAGAAGAATGTAAAACGTTCAATATCCCACTTAAGGTCTGATGAATATGGGGTATTACACTTGAAATAATATTCATTGTCAACAAAATAGAATTTTACTCCTTCATATTCATATTCCATTATTCCTACGTGAGTGCCAACAATTCTTTTTCCATAATCCATATAAAAATGTGATACATATTTGAAGTTATCACGATATTTTGCAGGAATACAGGTATAATAAGGCATAATAACTCTTACATCAAATTCCTTTCTGTCAAGATATTTCGGAAGTGCACCTACAACATCAGCAAGACCGCCTGTTTTTATAAATGGTACACATTCAGATGATGCAAATAAAATTTTCTTCATAGAATCACTCCTAAAATTATTACCGAATTTTGAAAACAAAAAATTAAAAACTTTCATAATTATATTATAATACAAAAAAAAGAATAAGTCAAGAGAAAAATTGTAAAAAATTCCTAATTTGCAATCACAATCCATAATTATAAATTATATATTACGGATTAATTATGCATTATAAATTATACATTATTAATTTTAAAAAAATTCCCCGCATTTTAAAATACGGGGAAAAGTATTTTTTTATTGAAATCTATTGATTTTTGTCGTATTATAGTGTTATAATAGACAGAGCACTATTATTTTTCAGAAACAAGTGCAAGAGTATCTCTGGCAATAAGGAGTTCTTCATTTGTAGGAACTATCCATACTTCTGTTTTTGAATCAGGAAGTGAGATTTTACAAAGCTTGCCTCTTGTTGAATTATTCAGTTCCTTGTCGATTTTTATGCCGAAGTATTCCATATCTTCGCATACTCTTTCTCTTGTAGGAGCATCGTTTTCACCGATACCGCCTGTGAATATAACAGCGTCAAGACCGTTCATTACAGCAGTATATGAACCGATGTATTTCTTGATTTCATATGCAAACATATCACCTACGAGCTTTGCTCTTTCATTTCCTTCCTTTGCAGCAGCTGAAATTTCACGGTTATCAGAGGATATACCTGATATTCCAAGGAAGCCTGACTTCTTGTTCATATAGTCACTCATTTCAGAAGTTGTAAAGCCGTGTTTTTGTGCAACGAATGTTACTGCTGAAGGGTCAACGCTTCCTGTACGTGTTCCCATTACAACGCCGTCAAGAGGAGTAAAGCCCATAGAAGTATCAATGGATTTTCCTTCCTTTACAGCTGTTACTGATGAACCGTTTCCGAGATGACAAGATACTATTTTAAGGTCTTTCAAATCCTTACCCATAGCTTCAGCAAGTGCTGATGTTACGAATCTGTGTGAAGTACCGTGGAAGCCATATTTTCTTACGTGATATTTTTCATAGTCTTCATAAGGGAAACCGAACATATACGCACGTTCAGGCATAGTCTGATGGAATGCAGTATCAAAAACAGCAACCTGAGGAACATTTTCAGGTATAACCTTCTTGCAGGCTCTGAGTGCAAGTGCGTGAGGGTGATTATGTACCGGAGCAAGTTCACGGAGTTCATCAATCTTATCAATAACATCATCATCAATGAGAGTTGTCTGGTCGAAAACTTCCGCACCCTGAACAATTCTGTGACCTACTGCTGAAATTTCATCCATACTCTTTATAACGGCATAATCACCTGTTGTAAGAGTTTCAACAAGCTTCTGGAAAGCCTCTGTATGAGTAGGGAAATTACAGTCAGCATCAAAACTTCTGCCGTCACCTGTCTTGTGTGAGATATGACCATCAATACCAATTCTGTCGCAGTTGCCTTTAGCTATAACGCTTTCATCTTTCATATCAATAAGCTGATATTTGAGTGATGAACTTCCTGCATTAACTACCAAAATAATCATTAAAAACAATCCTTTCAGTTATTTGTAAATTATATTAATATATGTAAGCCTATATGTAAGCCTAATATATAT
>CAMWNQ010000114.1 GCA_947175655.1 uncultured Clostridia bacterium
GAATAATTTAAGGTTATTTTAAGAATGGGGTAATATAATTCACTCATAGGATTAATGATTGGAAAGATAATACAATCATAATTTATATTATAATCCACTTTTTTAAAAAGTCATGAGTTTATAAAAAATAAAAAAATGACTATCAGTCATATTTTGAAGAAATAACTAAATTTTAATATTTATGAGGAGTTTTTATTATGAAAAAAATTACAGCCCTTTTATCATCAGTATGTATTCTTGCATTGTCATTTCAGAGTCTTCCTATGTCAGTAGTAAATTATGCATCTGCTGTTGATGCTGATGTTACAGATTCCAGCTCTACAGAAGTAGTAGCAGAAACTTTTACTGTTACACTTTCTGATTCAGGCATTACAACTGATGCAGATGCCGAAACAGCATCAGTAACAGGAAAAATTCTTACTATCACCAAACCTGCCATATTTGAAATATCAGGTGAAATTTCAGAAGGTCAGATTGTTGTAAATGTAGACAAGGAACTTTATCCGGAAGGTGTTGTTGAACTTGATTTAAAGGGAGTAAATATTACAAATACTTCTGACTCCCCTATTTATATAGCATCAATCGGAGATGAATGCGAGATTGTTTCTAAAAAAGGTACTGAAAATACTATATCTGATGGTACTGATTATACAAATGCTGACGGAAAAGCTGGTGCAATTTATGCCTGTGATGATATTAAAATAAAAGGTGCAGGAACTCTCACTGTAAACGGAAACTGCAATGATGCAATTGTGTGCAAAAATGATATTAAAATCTATAATGGTACTCTTATAGTAAACTCTGCTGATGACGGAATAAGAGGTAAAGACAGTGTTACTATAGGCAATAAAAAAGATACGGATTTCAGTAAATTAAATATTACTGTAAATTCTAAAAATGGTGATGGTATAAAATCAACCGAAACTGATACAGCATCAAGCAAAGGATTTATTACTGTAAACGGCGGTACTATAAACATCACAGCATATTCAGACGGTTTTCACGCCTCACAAAATCTTGATATAAATGGCGGAGATATAAGTATTACTACTACTTGCCCTGCTTCATCTTCTGGAAATAATAATTCAGGCTGGGGCGGTCCGGGAGGAGGAAGATTTCCTAATATGGGAAATGACAGTTCTTCATCTTCAACAGAAGTAAGTGCCAAGGGTATAAAAGCCGGCTGTACTGATGATACAGGAACTGTTATTGAAGGTACTATCAATATTGCAGGAGGAATTATTTCAGTAAATTCAACTGATGACAGTATTCATGCTACTGATATAAATATATCCGGCGGTGAAATTACTGCATCATCTGGTGATGATGGTATTCACGCTGATAATATTCTTACTGTTACTGACGGTTTAATAAATATAACAAAATCTTATGAAGGACTTGAAGCATATGATATTGAAATAAAAGGTGGAAATATTCATGTTGTTTCCAGCGATGACGGTTTCAATGCTGCCGGAGGTAATGACAACTCAGGAAATAATAATAATGGCTGGGGTCAAGGCGGAGGCTGGGGCTTTGGAGGAAGTTCATCTACTGGTGTTCTCAATATATCCGGGGGTTATATGTATGTACGTGCAGAGGGTGACGGTCTCGATTCAAACGGAAGTCTTTCAATAAGTGGTGGTACTGTAATAGTATGTGGACCTACCAAGGGTGGAAACGGTATTTTTGATAAGGGTGACGGCAATTATACTATGAACTTTACAGGTGGTACAGTATTCGGTATTGGTTCAAGCGATATGATGGAAACTCCTACTACATCAAACGGTACATATCTTGTATCAACAAGAGCAAATCTTCAGGCAGGACAACTTGTATTCGTAAAAGAAAATAATGAAGTTATATCTGTTCTTACTGTTCCTTCTGATATAAATATGAGCAGTGGTGCAGTACAGTTCTACTCAGACAGAGCAGGAAAAAATGCTGAGATATCTTTCGGAGGTTCTTACAGTGGCACTCTTAATGCTGACGGATACGGTGAAGGAAATGAACCTGTTGTTACTACTTCTACAACATCTTCATCTACAACGACAACAACTACTACAACTATGACTTCATCTGATAATAAAGACGGTCTCAAGGGAGATGCTAATGATGATGGAACAGTTGATGTGGCAGATGTTGTAGCTGTAGCTTCTTATGTCGGAAATCCTGAATCCAATAAACTGACTTCAAAAGGTATTACAAATTCAGATGTTCATAACACAGGCGACGGCTTAACTGCTAATGATGCCCTTATGATTCAACAGTATATTGCTAAAATTGTCGAAGTATTATAATAATAAAAGTGGACTTTATGTCCGTTTTTTATAGCTGAAAAAAGTTCTTGACAAATTCAATTTTATATGATATAATATCAATGCTTTAAAACTTAAAAGTGCAAAAGCGTTAAATATTATTTTTTAGAAGAAGGTTTTTTATTTATGAAAGAAATATCAAAATTAATGAATTTTCGTTCAGATGTAAAAGTTATTGATGCAACACTCCGTGACGGTGGGCTTGTAAATGACTTCTATTTTTCTGACGATTTTGTAAAGGATTTATATGAAGCTAACATCAAAGCAGGCGTTGATTATATGGAATTTGGATATAAAGCATCAAAGGATATGTTTGATGTCAATAAATTCGGAAAGTGGAAGTTCTGTAATGATGATGATATAAGAAAAATTATCGGCGATAAAAATGAAAATCTTAAAATAGCAGTTATGGCTGATGTTGGAAGATGTGACTATAAAAATGATATTCGTGACCGTTCAGAAAGTCCTGTTGACCTTATACGTGTTGCAACATATCTCAATACTATTCCTGCTGCTGTTGATATAATTGAAGACGCCAAGAAAAAAGGTTATGAAGTAAGCTGTAATATAATGGCTATTTCAAATGCTCAGGAAGGTGATTTGAATGCTGCTCTTGATATTCTTGGAAAATCTCCTGTAGATGTTTTTTATATCGTTGACAGTTACGGTGCATTATATCCTGAACAGATTGCTCGTATTTCTGATACATATGTTAATTTTGCAAATAAATACAATAAAAAAGTTGGTATCCACGCACATAACAATCAACAGCTTGCTTTTGCAAATACTATTGAAGCTGTAGGTGACGGCGTTGACTGGCTTGATGCTACTTATGCAGAAATGGGCAGAGGTGCTGGTAACTGTGCTATGGAACTTCTTCTCGGATTTTTACGTAATCCAAAGTATAATGTATATCCTGTTATACAGTTTATCGAAAAGCATATGAATAAGCTCCGTGAAGACGGTGTAGTATGGGGATATGACTTACAGTATTTAATGACTGGTCTTTTAAATCAGCACCCAAGAACAGCCATTCAGTTTACAAAAGATGAAAGAAAAGATTATGCTGAATTCTACAAGGAAATAGTTGCTCTTGATTAATCTTTTTAATATATAAAGTAAAATCATCACATATTTTTATATTTATGCATAATATAATATGAGGTGATATTATATGAATTCTTGCGGTTCTACGTTTTCGGTGACAGCACTTGCAAATGCAATAGCATTAAATTTTAATGCTGAAGAACTTGAATTGCTTTCATCACTATTCAATCAGCTGGGGTATACACTTGAAGTAATTTCAGCACAACGGAGATTATGCCAAAATAAACAAGAAAATTAAAACTGATTATATAAAAAAACAGCTCCCTGTATAATACGGGGAGCTGTTTTAGCATTTTTACTTTAATCCAATATAAATATGAATTTCAGCATTTTCAGGGTCATCATTCTGATATTCTTCAAAGTCAAAGATAAATGAACGTTCAAGATTCATCTGCCAGAGTTCAGTCCAGAATTGCTGAACAGCAGTAACCATATGTCCAACAACAATAAATCTGGCATATTTTCCAGAAGGAATTTTTCCAATCTCAAAATTATCCGGAACATCTTTACTATTGATTTCGCAAGCAACACCAGCTGTATAATCAGATTTTTCATTATTATCATAATCTGTATAGAATCCAAGAGCTTTGCTGTTTACTCTGTTTTTAAGATTAAAACAACCTTCCGGAGAATAAAATTTCTGCCAGAGTCCGCCGATAATCTTTTCCATATCAGGAGAAGCGTTGTTTGTTCTTTCTGAAAAACCTGCTATGGTTTTTTCTTCTAAATTTACGATTTCATAATTCATTGTATATACCTCATTTCATATTTTATGATTAAAGTATAACACGTCAAATATGACATCTATCTGTCATATTTGATATTTTTTCAGAGTTTTTTTAACAAGTTCTTTGAATTCTTGACGGTACTTCTCCGGAGAAATGATTTCCGCCTTATCACCAAATGATAAAATATATTTATAAAATGCCGGAATATCTGACCACTGAAAAGTCATAAAAATATCATCTTTATCATCTGAATTTGAAATTTCTATGCCAAATTCATCAATAATACGCCATTTAAGTGACTTATCAAATTTAACCGTTATATCATCTCCGCCTTTTGTATATTGTAGCTTATGAATTATATATTCAGGAACTTCACGTTTTTCATTAATTATACCTGAAAGTTCCAAATCATTGATACGTGTAAGTTTGAACATTCTGTAATCATTGCGAAAAATACAATATCCCCACACATACCAGTTTGACCATTGAAAAATTAAATGATACGGTTCAATTTCACGCTGACTTTTACCTGTGGGCGAAAAATATGTAAATCTGATTTTCTGATGATTGTCTATAGCATTTTTAATCAGTTCAATTTTATCTGAAACAACTGACTTGTCCCAAGATGCAAGGTCAATAATAATCTGATTTCCTGAATTCAGCATATCAGAATATTCTGATGAAAGTTTACTCATCAGCTGTCTGTACCGTTTGGTTTTGCTTATGCTGTCGAGACTTCCAAGACCAGCCAGAATAGCTTTCATATCATCTTTTGAAAGCAGTATACGGTCAATCTTGAATCCCTCCATAATAGAAATACCGCCTCCCTGCCCCTGAAATGTCACAATGGGAATTCCGGCTTTTTCAATATCCTCAATATCACGTATTATTGTACGCCGTGATACTTCAAATTTTTCTGCAAGTTCTGATGATGTTACCTTTTCTTTCTGTAAAAGAATTGATAAAATTCCGATAATGCGGTCTATTTTCATACATTATATACCTCCGATTTAATATAAAAAATCCCCTGAATAGGAAATTATTCAGGGAAGAAATTTTATGTGTTATAAATTTTTAATTAAGCTTTCATAGCCGTTTTAACTGTAACAATCATTCTCATCCTTTCTCTGTCAAATTTTTAATTGTAAGATATAATACCTTCATTCAATAAAGAAACAATACCATCTAAATTAAATCTGAATTTCAAACAATTTCTGTTATTATGTGCTTGAAATTCTCCAATAGAAACACCACAATATTTTAATGTATTACTTTCGTTCCAATTATCAAGTGATTTTGTAAAATAAAAATTGGCTGTATTCCACACCGGAGGATTTAAACACTTTTTAAATGCCCTAAAACAAGGATTATCCAAAAGAACATTACCTTTAACAATATTGTATATATAAAGTAAATAATCACAAGAAAATAAGTGATTCCAATATATATTTATAATTTCACCTATTCTATTTATAGAGATTTCTTTGAATATCAATACTCTGTTTTTATATTCGTCATTTAG
>CAMWNQ010000115.1 GCA_947175655.1 uncultured Clostridia bacterium
TTCATCATAACCGTGATAATATAAACCACTATTTTTATCACGCATTATATTTTTTATATTTTCCAACTGATTTTTTATATCCTTATTAACATCTGTATTCTTTATAATTCCATATTCAGCAAGAAACGGCAATGACATATAAACCCCATCAAGCCATACCTGATTCGGATATATAAACTTATGCCAGAAATTACCACATTTCAATCTGGGCTGACTGAGAATCTGATTTTCATAAATCCAGTCACAAACCTTGATATATTTTTTATTTCCAGTTTTCTTATAAAGATAAATAAGATTCTTTCCACCGTTTATATTATCAAGATTATATGCTTTAATATCCATAGAATCTATCTTGTTTTCTAATGATATAAAGCTGTCTGTATAATTTTCAGCAAAATCAAAAAGAATGCTTTCACCTGTAATATCATAAAGTCCTGTAACTGACCTTATCATACAAGCATCAATATAGTTCCATTTATTTTTTTTAGAGAATACTTTATTTTCACTGTTCCAAAGCGGATTTGAAGAACTTGACTTTAATATAATATTTTCTAAAAATCCACTCACAATTTTTTTTAAATATATCATTTTAAACTCCCTGCTGTAATATCCTGAATAAAATACTTTTGTGCCAAAGCAAATACGCTGACTGACGGTAAAAGCCCTACAACGGACATTGCTATTATTTTATTATATTCATATCCCTGACTTGTACTGTCCATTGACATTCTGAGTGCAAGAGTCATGGGATATTTTTCAACTGATGATATATATATAAGCGGTTGTACAAACTCGTTCATAGTCCAGAGAAAAGTAAATATCATAATTGATATAAGTGCTGGTCTTATACACGGAATATAAATGAAAAAAAGCCGTTTAAGAGTACCACAACCATCAATTCTTGAAGCCTCATCAATCTCTCTGGGAACATTTTTTAAAAACTGCACAAGCATAAATATAAACATTCCCTCTGATGCAAAAAGTGACGGCAAAGTCAAAGGTATATATGTATCAAGTACACCCAAAGACTTCCATATCATATAAGAAGGAAGAAACATTACTGTCTGTGGCATAAAGAGCATTGCCATAAGAAATGAAAAAAGTAGTTTTTTAAATGGGAAGTCATACATTGCAAATCCATAGGCTGTAAGTGATGAAGATACAACAGTAAATATTATTCTGGGAACTATTATTTTAAAGGTATTTATAAAATAATGTCCCATATTGTAAGCTCCGGAAGTTTTCCAACCTTTTATATATGGTGAAAAATCAAAACTTTCAGGCATAAACCATATTGACGAAAATATTTCATCATTAGTTTTGAAAGATGCTCCGATAAGCCATAAAACAGGATACATCATAAAAATACTTCCCAATATAAGAACAACATATAAAAATACTTTTTTTATATTTTTTGTCATTTTCAGTCACTCCTTATTTTTTTTGTAAATTTAAAAATCAGCAGTGCCAAAAGTGAAATAACAACAAAGAGAACCCACGACAATGCACTTGCATATCCTATATTATAATATTTAAACGATTCATCATATATCATCATTGCAACAGTATAAGTTCCTTTAAGAGGATTTCCGCCAGTAATCAGAAAGGGTGCATTGAATTCTTGAAAAGCAGTTATCATCTGTAATATAAGATTTAAAAATATTGCATTTTTAAGCATTGGCAAAGTTATGTAAAAAAAAGTTTTTATATTTCCTGCTCCGTCAGTCCTTGCAGAATCATAAAGTTCTCTTGGAATATCATTAATTGCTGAAAGAAAGATAATCATTGTTGAACCGAATTCCCAGACCCTCAGAAAAACTATAATCCACATTGCCGGAGTTTCTTCTCCATACCAGCCTATTTTAGAAATCCCTACAGCATCAAGAACCTGATTGACAAGACCTTCTGATGTAAAAAGAAAACTCCACATTATTACTATTGCTATATTTGAACCAAGTATTGACGGTATATAATATAATGTCCTGAAAAATCCCATACCCTTGATTCTAGTGCTGAGCATAAGGGCAGTCAAAAGAGATACAGCAATCTTTAAAGGCACAAGCATTATAACATATTTAAAAGTCACAAAAAAAGCTTTCCAGAAATCAGAATCTGAAAAAAGCATCTTAAAATTTTTAAATCCTATAAACTCTGGAGTATCATTTATACTGAATTTAGTAAAACTTAATACAAAAGAAACCACAAAAGGATATATCTGTAAAAGAAAAAAACCAACTATAAAGGGCATAACCAGAAAAAGTCCTGTATATTTGCTTTCTCCCACTGGATTATGATATTTTTTGATTTTATTATTATTTTTCACTTATCTAATTCTCTCCAGATATTTTTTTACATTATCAAAAAGTTCTTCAGAAGCTTCCTGAGTTGTCAGTATTCCATATGATACCTTTTCAATAGCCGTATTATAGTATTCTTTAAGCTGTGAAAGTTCAAAATAGGGACTTAGTGTAACAGGGTCTGTTTTACCGAGATATTCTGATGAATCATATGAAATGCCACATAATTTTCCGCTTGATTCAAGTGCATTATACGCATTTCTATTTGCCGGAATACCTCTTGAAGTTCCTAGAATTTCTGCACATTCTTCATCATTAAGAAGAAAGTCCAGAAAAGCTCCTGCCTCATCTGGATATTTGGTATCATCACTTATTGCATACATAAGAGATGGTTTTATCATCCATCCTGAACTGTTTCCGTCTGATGATTTAAGATAATGCCCAGCAACAAGACTGCTGTTTTTAAGAACATTTTCATATTTTCCAACGGCACTTCCCCACTCCAGAACACCTGCAATAGTACCATCAATAAATTTCGGAGACTGATACAATGCAGAATTGCCGTCCTGTTCAGCTCTTGTCTTAACACTTCTTATTACATGATTATCTTCAAGAGATTTATAAAAATCAAGAGCGGTTTTAATATCATCAGAAGTAAATCCGAGTTCTCCCTCCATAGTTATGAATTGTTTTCCGGTCATCTGCTGTACATAGACTACTGAAAGATACCACGCTGATGCTCCTGACTGTATATCCAAGTCAAGAGGATATTTTTCATATTCTTTGAACTTATTCCCAAGATAAATCAAATCCTTCCAGCTTTCAGGAATTTCAGCGTCTATTTCCGAATATATATCTTTATTGAAAAAAAGCCCTCTTCCGCTCATTGATATTGTAATGGCATTCAGTTTATCTTCTCTCATTCCAAAAGAAAGTATTTCATTATCATATCCAGACAAATCAATATAATCTTTTAAATTATTCAAATCATAGAATCCCAGACCATCTTTTGAAAGATTTATAAGCCAGTCATAATTAATCTGCATAATATCTGGTGCAGTATCACCGGATATCTGTGTATTAAGTTTTTCAGTCCAACCATCCCAGCCTCCGTATTCAGCTTCTATTTTTATATCAGGATATTTTTTATTCCATAATTCAATAGCCTTTAAAGTTGCATCATGTCTGTCATCTCCTCCCCACCATGAGAATCTCAATGTACATTTATCAAGACTTCCGTCTGGTAAGATTTTATTTTCTTCAGTTTTTCCGCACGAAGAAATAAAAATAAAACTTAAAGAAATACTTAATAATGAAGTGAATTTCCTGAACTTACTATATTTCATATAAAAAACCTCTTATTTTTATATTGTCTTATTTTATGTCGTGTTATAATATTATATCATATTTTTTACATTCAGTAAATACATCTTTCCATACTAATATTAAATATAAATTATTTTATTTTTTTACAATATTTTTTCTATTGCAAAAAACAACACAATATGATATAATGTATCTGTAAAGATTTTATTTTTAATTTTTAAAAAAGCAGAAAGGATTGTGATATTATGCTTACATTATCATTATTACTCTGGGCTATCGTAATAATAGTTGCAGTGTTAATAGAAGCATCTACTTTTCAGCTCATTTCCATATGGTTTGCAGTAAGTGGTTTTATAGCTTTAATCGTAAATATAATGGGAGCATCTTTTGGAGTACAGTTCGCTGTATTTACTATAGCTTCCGTTATACTTCTGATAATAGGCTTCCCAATAGGGCGAAAACTTGCAGATTTTAAAAAGACTCCTACCAACTTTGAAATAAATAAGGGAAAATTCGCAACGGTCATAGAAGAAATAAATATCAAAAACGGTACAGGACGTGTCAGACTTAATGATGTTGACTGGATTGCCGTTTCATCAAATGGCAATATTATACCTAAAGATTCCGTTGTAATGATTGACGAGATAAAGGGAACTAAGTTAACAGTAACTTTAAAAGATACCATAAAAAGTATCTGAAATATATAAATAATAAAGGAGATTTTTAATTATGGGTGCAGGTTTTTATGTTATTTTAGGGATTATAATATTTTTTGTTATTCTTGTAATAAAATGTATACAGATAGTCCCGCAGTCATATGTATATGTTGTTGAAAGATTCGGTTCTTTCTACTGTGAATGGCAAACAGGTATACATTTTAAAGTTCCATTTATCTACAGAATTGCCGGAAAAATTTCCCTTAAGGAAAAAGTCGTGGATTTTAAACCACAGCCTGTTATTACTAAAGATAATGTTACAATGCAGATTGATACTGTTGTATTCTATCAGATAACTGATGCAAAACAGTTCATATATGGTGTTGAAAAACCTATTTCAGCCATTGAAAATCTTACAGCAACAACTTTACGTAATATAATAGGTGAACTTGACCTCGATGCTACCCTTACTTCAAGAGATGTAATAAATAATAAGATAACAGCTACTCTTGATATTGCTACTGACCCTTGGGGAATAAAAGTAAACAGAGTTGAACTTAAAAATATCATTCCGCCAAAAGAAATACAGAATGCTATGGAAAAACAGATGAAGGCTGAACGTGAAAGACGTGAAAAGATATTACAGGCAGAAGGTGAAAAGAAATCACAGATTCTCGTTGCAGAAGGTGAAAAAGAATCCAAAATACTCCGTGCAGAAGCCGAAAAGCAATCTGAAATACTTCGTGCAGAAGCTGAAAAACAGGCTATGATACTCAAAGCAGATGCTGTAAAAGAACAAAAAATACTTGAAGCTACTGGTGAAGCACAGGCTATTGAACTTGTACAGAAAGCTCTTGCTGAAAGTATTGTAAAACTTAATCAGGCAGACCCTTCAAGTCAGGTATTACAGTTAAAAGCTCTTGAAGCATTCCAAAAAGCTTCTGATGGTAAGGCTACCAAGATTATAATTCCAAGTGAGATTCAAGGATTAGCAGGTCTTGCAACGGGAATTAAAGAAGTTCTTATTGATGAAAAAATCAAACATTAATTAAATTATATTAATCGTGCTAATATACAAAACAAAAAACGGCATATGCCGTTTTTTTGTATAAAGCTACAAATTTCGCGTTTTTTCAAAAACTTATAGTTTTCCTCTTGAAAAAAATTTTAAGCTAGTTTATAATTAAATTAACAGCAAATCGTACTAAAAAATACACGATTTTTAAAAAAATTCTTTAACAGATCATAGTTAGGCAGGTTACTTCAAAATGGTTTTTTCAAGGCTCTTTTTTATTTACTTTTTCTTCGTTATATGTTTAATCTCATATGCATCATCGGGGAATATTAAACAAAAAAATACTATTCTTCTAATTTTTTCAATAATATTCTATA
>CAMWNQ010000116.1 GCA_947175655.1 uncultured Clostridia bacterium
GTATATTCTGTTGATACTATATTTATACCATTTTCAGCAATTGTAGAAATAAGTGTTACTGATTCTTTAAATTCTCCAGCTGAAAATCTTTTTGAATTCTTCAATAAAAATATACTTTCAAGACTTAATAACTCAATATATAATTATCCGGAAATCAAAAAGCTTGTAATAAAACCTGATACTAATCTTAAAAGACTGGTACTGCAATGTGAATTTAATATATCTGGAATATTCAGAAAGGAGAATTTCTCTTTATGAATTATTTTGAACACATTAACTCTCTGCCTATAAAAATAAATATCGGTGATTATTACTTTTTTGCGGATTCTGTAAAAATTTCTGGCAATTCCATTTTAAATGAACAAGCTACTGTATCAGGTTCTACAGTAATTACAAACAGTACAATAAAAAACACTCTTGTAACTCTTAAAGGCAGTCTTGCCTCTGATTCGGATTTTACAAGCTTTGTACTTTATGCCGAAAACATTTTTAGAAATAAAATATCAGTTGATTTTACATATAAAAATATTGCTTTTAATTTATGTACTTTAAAATCTTATTCATCAGAAAACAAAAATGATGATATTAATATTATTAATATAATGCTGACTTTTTCAGTATCGGAATTAAAAGAGGTGAGCATTGAATATGAAAATTGATATAAAACTTGAAATTATTAAAAATGATGCATCAGTTATTCAGGAATCAGAAATAATCTCTTTCAGCTTCAAAAAAAATCTTTATATGTCATATACTATGCTGAATATCTCTTTTATTGCAGAGAATTCAGATTACACATCTCCTTGCGAAATAAAACTCATTATTGATAATCGAATTGTTCATCACGGACTTATTGACAGTTTTGAAATCACTGAAAAAAATGGCGTTAAAACCGGAAGAATAGTTTCAAGAGGATTTACTTCACTTCTTCTGCAAAATCAGATTGAACCTGGTATAATAAATAATATTTCTCTTAACAGACTTATTGATGAATTTTATAATCTAGATTATATTACTCACGAAGATAATTCAAATAATGAAAATTATATATATGTCCACAACCGTTCCACTATGTGGGACGGCATTGTAACACTTGCATATAAACTCTACAGGACATATCCTTTTATAGAATCCTCAAACTGCATAAGAATTACTCCAAAATCTGAACCGGCTGTTTTTTCCTATGATGACAACAGTTTAACATCATATGGCAAAATCAATGATTTTTCAAATATTATAAGCCATTTTGATATGCCAGATATTCAGGGTAATTATGGTACTTATACTTTTCAGGATTCAGATGCAGTTGCAAATAAAATCATAAGACATAAATATATTGAACTTGACAGGGATTTTCTCTATAATCCTCAGGAAGCACTTATATTCAGAAATAAAATCTCAAACAAGGCAAAATTATGCCGTTATATGGAATATCACGGATATAACGGTGAAGATTTGACCGATATTGTATCTTTCAAGGATATTGAAAATAAAAAAATCGGTCTTTTATCAATAAAAGGAAACAAAACTGGAATATTTACAAGAATTGGCGTTTATTATGATAGCTTCTATAACTAATCAAAAATATCTCAATATATCACCTGTTTCTTCAAAACTGCATATAATAAAAC
Source organism: uncultured Clostridia bacterium (assembly GCA_947175655.1). Taxonomy (GTDB): domain Bacteria; phylum Bacillota; class Clostridia; order Oscillospirales; family Ruminococcaceae; genus Ruminococcus. The sequence continues at coordinate 1,632 of CAMWNQ010000116.1, forward strand.
AGGAATTTATATTCCTGAAACTATTCAATTTATCGGAGAAAAATATGAAAAGTATTGATACGTTAAATTTACTTAATGAGGGTGAAAAATGCAAAATAAAAAAACTCCTCATTGAAGGAAATATGCGGAAACGATTGCGTGATATAGGTCTTATAGAAGGAACTTCAGTTGAATGTCTTAAAAAAAGTGTATCAGGCGACCCGACAGCTTATTTAATTCGTGGTGCAGTTATAGCTCTGCGTTCTGATGATACTGCAAAAATAATCATACTGAAATTATAATAATCAAAAAAATCAAGCCTGAACTCTCAACAGCAAATTTCAGAGAGTTCAGGCTTATTTCATTTATACATTATTATTTTACAGGAAGTTCTTTTACTATCTTTGCAAGATACTGCTGAATTGCAAGTGCATCATCAGCTGTAATGCCGTTTCCTGTTGAATGAACATCAGCATTTATAAGACCTTGTGCATCAAGCTTGTTGCCTTCAGGATTTCCTACATATGCAGCAGACGCTACTACATCGGCAACATCAACTACACCGTCATTGTTGGCATCTCCATAAAGGATTTTTGAAGTAGATGAGTCTGTAGTTTTAGTTGAATCTGTAGTCTTGGTTGCAGTTGTTGACTGGGTCGGGTCAGTACCGGCACCGTCTGAAAGTTTTCCGTAAACTATACCACAACCTACTGTTGACATATAAACTGTACCGAATTCATTCATATCACCTACAAGGAAGTTTCCGTTTCCTGTACCGCCATAGAGATGGTCAGTATTGATTACAACCCAGCTCTTACCGCCATCTGTTGAACGATAAATTCCCTCTGGGTCTGACTCAACAGGTCTGCCGTACATATAAAGTGTATTCAAACCACCATCTTTTTCAGAAGCTCCATAACCGATTGATTTGCAGTAGAAAACGTCAGTTTTTTCAACGTTAGCACCCTTATCAGATATGATATAAAGTCCGTTCCAACCATTAGCCATAGCAACTGTTCCATCGGTTATATAAGCAAGGTCGCCTGTATGGTCACACTGATCATATTTTCCGATTTGAGTTTCTTTGAATGTTGCACCGTAATCTGTACTTACATAGAAAGAATAATGTGATTCTTCAAGAGTTGGTTCTTTTTTGTTCGGGTCAGAAGCCCAGTAATCATTATGCTTGATTCCTGAACCATAAACAATAGACGGGTCGTTAAGGTCAACGAAAGTATATGTCTGTTTTGAACCATTAATTCCTGTAGATTCACTCCAAGTAGCACCGAAATCATCTGTATATGCAACAGAAGAACCACCGCCGTTGGATTCAATTATTCTGTATTTTCCGTCAGCTGTTTCAGTAATGGAAAGTTTACCACCACTCCATTTAAATGACATTTCTATCCATGTAGTACCGCCATCAGTACTATAATATCCCTTTGCATCATTCTGACTTACTCTTGCCATAATATCAGGATTTGATGGACAATATGCAATAGCAGATGTTGAACCCATATTAGGCTTATGCTGAAGAGGAATAGTATCGACATCTTCATGAACAAAACCGTCATAGTCACCAATAGCAGAATAATTCTTACCATCTGGAACGCTTATAAAGTCCAGAGCAACTACTTCTTCTACACCATCAGGGTGGAAATGGAACTGTGGGAGTTCATCCCAAGTGTTATCACAGGCAAACATTCCGTTTCCTGAAGTAGATATTGACCTGTCAGGATTTACAGGGTCTATAACATAAGCACCTACCCAGTGTATAGCTTTATCTCTTATCCAGTCATAACCGTTGTCTGCAAGATAATCAGCAATCGGAGGCTGTCCCCAGAAAGGAGTAATACCTGGAGTTGTTTCAATCCAGTGTTCTCCGCCATCTTCAGTTTTAAAGAATTTGTCACCCCATGCAGGTCCGTGTTCGCTATCCCAAGGTTGCCAAAGCTGAGCATTTGAGAAAAGTCCGCAAGTTGAACAAACCATACGATTCGGATTTGACGGGTCAACGCTTATTCCACTGTAACCACCTTCCCCAGCCTGTGCAAATTCACCTGTCTGAGTTCTGTAGAGGTTTTTAAGCGGTGAAATATCTGTTACTTTGCCTGTCTTTGTGTCAAGTTTCATAACACTTCCTGCTGTACCTCCATCACCCACACATACAGCACCCTGAAATGCAAAGAAAATATTTCCCTGACCGTCACCTGTTATTCTTCCCGGATAATGAGCACTGTCAAGTTCTTCACTTAAATCAGTAAATTTGTCATCTTTAACATCAGCAACAACAACATTGTATTTTCCAGTAGTTGAAGTACCTACATATACTTTTCCGTCGTAGATGTAAATAGTTGCAATACCGTTCTGAGTATTATATTCTCCGTTTGTAAGAGCTTTTCTCATATTGTTTGTCCAAGTAGGCCACTTGATTTCCTCTTTGAAAAGTCCGAGGTCACCATAGCTCTTAACTGTATTCCAAGTTTTACCGCCGTCAGTGGACTTGATAAGACAGGAATCACCAGCGTAAACATCACCGCCTGCATATATTACATCAGGATTATCAGGGTCAACTGCTATTGATTCACCAGTCTGTCTACCGTTTCCGTTACCGTGAACCTGAATGATATCTGTAACATCAATTTCTTCAAAAGTCTTACCGCCATCTGTTGTTTTGAAAATAACAGTTTTTTCTGCGGAAAAGTATGCACATCCACAAAGAAAATAAACAGTATCATCATCGGTAGGGTCAATAGCCATGGCATCAACGCTAAGAAGACCACGGTCAGCTTCATTGATAAATCCAAAGAGCTGTTCCCATTCATCTGTATCATAGTTGTATCTGTAAGCTCCGCCTACGTCAGTACGTGCATACATTGCATTCTTACCAGTAACGATACCGGAAACAAATCCGCCTCCGCCAATTCTGACTGTTCCCCACTCCATAGAATCCTTAACGGAATCTGCTGCTTTTACTGAACTTTCTTCAGAAGGTATAAGAATATAAGCACCTGAAAGAGATACACATACAGCAAGGGCTGCGGATAATGCTCTGAGCTTAAAATTCATAAAAAACATCTCCTTTATTAATAATTCATATTTTTTAGATAATCTAATTTTAACATATTTTTATAAAAAAGTCAATAATATTTTAAGAAACCATCATCGAATATACTTCTGTAATTTTCCTGTATTACGTAAATCCAATTGACATTTCAGATACATATATGTTATAATTAACAAAAAACAAACAGGAGCAAACATACATATGAATGTCAATCTTGAAAATGACTTACAGAAATGCTTAACTATGATAAGTCCGGAATGGAAAATACAAAACAATTCAAGTGACAAAGCAACAAATTTTATATATAAAGCTGAAACTCTTGAAAAATGTCTTGAAATGATAAAGAGTACAGGAGTTGACAAGAATTACGCTTTGCACAGATGGTATAATTATCATACATCTGTATACTGTGAAGATTTATTCTGTGATTATGGTGCTGTACACGAAAAAAATATATATAATCACGATGTTGATATATATATAAATAATATTCCGTATGATGTAAAACTGACTGTATATCCTGCAAAACTTAATTCTTATCGTAATGAATTCAATCTAAGAAATATAACAGGAAAAAATAAAATGATAAAGTGGTTGTATGCAAATCAGTCACAGGGAGCAAGAAAACAAATCCTTAACAGAATATATGTGATGTGCGATGGTGCAACTCAACATGATAGTCTGAAATTAAAAAGTAATTTCCCAATTCTCAAAAGACAGATATCAGCATATATGAATTATACAAAAACCCATAATCCGAATGAAATAGAAATAACTGACAATGGTAAAAGCAAAATCATAAAAAGTGAACTCATTTATGTAAGTGAATCATAATAAATAGGCATTATATAACCAATAAAATATAGTACTTTACATTATGAAAATAATATGATAT
>CAMWNQ010000117.1 GCA_947175655.1 uncultured Clostridia bacterium
GTAATATATTTGTAGCTTTTACACAAAGAGAAAACGATATTTTATATGATTTCAAATATAAATATTAATAAGGAGTTAATATGTTAAAAGTATTCTATATAACTTTTGGATGTAAAGTCAATTCATATGAGACCGAATGTATAAAAAGCATTATGAAAAAAGAAGGGTTTGAAAAAGCTTCTGAATATAAAACAGCAGATATTGTTATATTAAACAGCTGTACCGTTACTGCTTCCGGTGACAGCCGTATGATTTCAGCCTTTAATAAAATAAAACGTGAAAATCCCAACGCCATTACTGTTATTACAGGCTGTTATCCTCAGGCATTTCCGGAAGATGCCAAAAAATTAAAAGCTGATATAATTACCGGAACTAAAAATAAACATCAGATTCCGGAAATGATTCTGGAATTCCTTACAAATCAGAAAAATGCCGTAAAAATAGACAGCTATAATAAAAATGATTTATATGATAATATGACCTGCTGTGAATTTCCAGATAATACAAGAGCTTTTATTAAAATTCAGGATGGCTGTAACTGTTTCTGTTCCTATTGCATTATACCATATGCAAGAGGCAGATGCCGTTCAAAATCAATAGATGTTTTAAAAAAAGAAGTGACAAAAATTGCTGAAAATGGTATAAAAGAAATCGTACTCGCTGGCATTAACCTTGCATTTTATGGAAAAGAATACAATTTCACTCTTGCAGATGCAGTTGAAATATGCTGTAGCATTGATAAAATCGAGAGAGTAAGGCTGGGTTCTCTTGAACCTGAAATGATTACTGATGAACAGCTTCAAAGATTTGCAATGCAGGAAAAATTCTGTCCGCAGTTTCATCTTTCTCTTCAAAGTGGCTGTAACAGAACTCTTAAAGCTATGAACAGAAAATATACTGCGGAAGAATATGCGAAACTTGTTCAAAGAATAAGGAATGTATTCCCTATATGCAATATTACAACTGATATAATGGTCGGATTTCCTCAGGAAACAGACGAAGATTTCAATGAGTCACTGAAATTTGCAGAATCTATAAATTTCGGAAAAATTCACGTTTTCAGATATTCTAGGAGAAAAGGCACTGTTGCTGATAAAATGAATGGTCAGATAAGTGAAAATATAAAATCATACCGCTGGCATAAAATGAATGAAACAGCATCAGAATCCCAGAAAAATTTTCTGAAATCACGAATCGGAATGACTCTCCCTGTGCTTTTTGAACGTGAAAAAGATACGGATTTCCATAATGGCTACACTCCTGATTATACATATGTAAAAATTCCTGAAAAAAATTTCAAAAAAAGTTTGCGTAATTCTATTTTTTATGTTAAAATAATAAGTAGCACTTCAGACTTCTGCATCGGTGAAATAGTTGATAAACAAACGATTAAGTAACTTTATCTGATTTCTGACGTGATTTTTATATCTGTATGCCGACCGCAGTGGCATTAACGCAAAAAATTTAATTCTGCGGAGAAAGGTTGATTGAATATGCCTGTATTCAGAATCTATGTTGAAAAAAAACCCGAATTTGCTACAGAGGCTCAGTCAGTCCTCAGCGATATTCAGACCGCTTTAAGACTTAATATTTCAGGTCTCAGAATTATTAACAGATATGATGCTGATAAACTCAGTGAAGATGATTTTAAGGCTTCCATAAGCACAGTATTTTCAGAACCGGCTGTTGATGTTGTTTATGAAAATCTTCCAGAATTAAATAACAGTGAAAGAATTTTTGCTGTTGAGTTTCTCCCTGGACAATTCGACCAACGTGCTGACAGCTGTGAACAGTGTATTCAGATTTTAAGACAGGGTGAAAGATGCCGTGTCAAAAATGCCAGAATTTATATAGTTTCCGGAAATATTACAGATTCCGAATTCCAGAAGCTTAAATCTTATATTATAAATCCTGTTGAAAGCCGTGAAGCATCTCTTGATTACTTCAAAACCCTTGATACTAATTATAATATTCCCGAAACTGTTGGAACTCTTGACGGATTTATTAATCTCGATGACAATCAGCTTAAAGAATTCATAAATAAATATGGTCTTGCTATGGATTTTGATGACATAAAATACTGTCAGAATTACTTTAAAAATACAGAAAACAGAAATCCTACTATAACTGAAATAAAAATGATTGATACATACTGGTCAGACCATTGCCGTCATACAACATTCCTTACAAATATTCAGGAAGTTGACATAGAATCTCCTTATATAGCTGATACTTATAGAATGTATCTCAATACAAGATATCAACTCGGCAGACATAACAAACCAGTAAATCTTATGGACATCGCCACTCTTGCTGCAAAGAAGTTAAAAGCTGACGGTCTTATGCCTGATTTAGATGAGAGTGAGGAAATAAATGCCTGCTCCGTTAAGATTAAAGCTGATGTTGATGGACAAGATGAAGACTGGATTTTAATGTTCAAAAATGAAACCCACAACCATCCTACTGAAATTGAACCTTTCGGCGGTGCTGCAACTTGTCTCGGTGGTGCAATCCGTGACCCTCTTTCAGGACGTTCATATGTGTATCAGGCTATGCGTGTAACTGGTGCGGCAAATCCTCTTGTGCCTGTTGAAGATACCATAAAAGGCAAACTCCCACAAAGAAAAATTACTGTAGGTGCTGCGAACGGCTACAGCTCATACGGAAACCAGATAGGTCTTGCTACAGGTCACGTATCAGAAATATATCACCCTGGATATGTTGCAAAAAGACTTGAAATAGGTGCTGTACTTGGTGCTGCTCCTGCCGAAAATATAAGACGTGAAGCTCCTGTTGCCGGAGATGTTGTAATACTTCTTGGTGGTAAAACTGGTCGTGATGGCTGTGGCGGTGCTACAGGTTCATCAAAATCACATACACTTGAATCACTTGAACACTGTGGTGCTGAAGTTCAGAAGGGAAATCCTCCAGAAGAAAGAAAATTACAGAGACTTTTCAGAAATCCTGAAGTTACAAAGATGATTAAACGCTGTAATGACTTTGGTGCAGGCGGTGTATCTGTTGCAATCGGTGAACTTACTGATGGTCTTATAATAAATCTTGATGCTGTTCCTAAGAAATATGAAGGTCTTGACGGTACTGAAATAGCTATAAGTGAATCTCAGGAAAGAATGGCTGTTGTAATCGCAAAAGAGGATATTGACAGATTTATGAAAGAAGCTGAGAAAGAAAATCTTGAAGCTACTCTTGTTGCAGATGTTGTTGATGAACCACGTCTCAAAATGAACTGGAACGGACATACTATTGTAAATCTTTCAAGAGACTTCCTTAACTCAAATGGTGCATCAAAATATACTAATATAAGAATCACCAAACCGGCAGAAGAAAAAACAGTTTCTGTTTCTGACTGTCCTGATACATGGATTGAAATTATGTCAAATCTCAATGTATGCTCACAGAAAGGACTTGTTGAAAAATTCGACTCAACAATCGGTGCAGGTACTGTATTGATGCCTTATGGTGGAGTATATCAGCTAACACCTTCACAGGCTATGGCAGCAAAAATTCCGGTACTCAAAGGCGAAACTAATACCTGTTCTCTTATGGGCTGGGGATATAATCCGGTTATAGCTGAAAGAAGTCCTTATCACGGTGCTATAATGGCTGTTGTAGAATCTATCGCAAAAGTTGTTGCTGCCGGAGGTACTTATAAAAAATGCTGGCTTACTTTCCAGGAATATTTCGAAAGAACCCAGAATGACCCTATAAGATGGGGTAAACCTCTTTCAGCACTTCTTGGTGCTTTCAAGGCACAGCTTGAAATGGGTTGTGGTGCTATAGGCGGTAAGGATTCAATGTCAGGTACTTTTGAAAATATAGATGTTCCGCCAACTCTTGTATCATTTGCTGTATCTACTGCAAAAGCTGACAAGATAGTTTCAACTGAATTCAAGTCTGCAGAAGATAATGTTATATATATCGCTCCTGAATATGACAAAAACGGTCTTCCTATATTCTCAAGCGTTAAATCAGTATTTGACAAAGTAGAGGATATTATTAAGAATAATCGTGCTAAAGCTATATGGACCATCGGATATGGCGGTGTTGCAGAAGGTATCGCAAAAATGTGCTTTGGTAATAAGATAGGATTCAAATTTAATGAAAAACTTCCTGCTGATGTTCTCTTTAAGCCTTGCTATGGTGCATTTATCATCGAACTTGACGGAAAAGCTGAATCCGATGAACACGTAATAGGTATTACAGCAGAAGAATACAAAATCTATAGTCTTGATTATTCAATCAATCTTGATTCGCTCCAAAGAGTATGGGAAAACAAGCTTGAACCTGTATTCCCTTGCAGAATAAAAACTGTTGATACAACTCCGGAATCTTATAAATATCCTACTAAGAAACTTCTTTCTTCAGTTGAAAAATTTGCAAAACCAAAAGTTCTTATACCTGTATTCCCTGGTACAAACTGCGAATATGATACAGCACGTGCATTCGAAAAGGCTGGTGCTGTTACTGAAACAGTAGTTGTCAGAAATATGAAATCAGGAGATATAGAATCATCTGTTGAACAAATTGAAAAAATGATAAAAAAATCACAGATTATTATGATTCCAGGTGGATTCAGCGGTGGTGATGAACCAGAAGGAAGTGGAAAGTTTATCACAGCATTCTTCAGAAATCCAAGAATCAAAGAGGCTGTACACGAACTTCTGAAATGCCGTGACGGTCTTATGCTCGGTATATGTAACGGTTTCCAAGCATTAATAAAACTTGGTCTTGTACCTTATGGAGAAATCGTTGAAATGACTGACGAATCACCTACACTTACTTTCAATACAATTTCCAGACATCAGTCAATGATGGTAAATACAAGAATAGCATCTACAAAATCACCGTGGCTTTACGGCTGTGAAGTAGGAGATATACATACTATTCCGATTTCACATGGTGAAGGACGTTTTACAGCTCCTTTAAGCCTTATCCAGAGGCTTGCTAAAAATGGTCAGATTGCTACACAGTATGTTGACCTTGACGGCAAACCTTCTATGGATATAAGATATAATCCAAATACATCAATAGATGCTATAGAAGGTATCACGTCTCCTGATGGTCGTGTATTCGGAAAAATGGGTCATAGTGAACGTAAAGGTAATTATATCAGCAAAAACGTTGCAGGTGAAAAAGACCAGAAAATATTTGAAAGCGGTGTAAATTATTTTAAATAATAATTAACAGATAATAATTAAGGCGGACAAGTTCAATTGTCCGCCTGTTTTTTTCTTAGATTTCCAAAATGACTGAATTTCTCTGAATATCCTTCCATCGCCTTTTCAGTATTTTGTACTTCGGCATAAAATTCTGATGCTGATATTCTGTAAGCACCGTTTCCCATTATAATAATCTGTTCAAGGTTATCTGATGTTGCAACTCTTACTGTATATTCTTTTCCTAATTCACGTGATACTCTTTCTATATAAGAATCGGCTGTTTCATTTTCTTTTGTATATAC
>CAMWNQ010000118.1 GCA_947175655.1 uncultured Clostridia bacterium
GTATAACCAGTGCTTTGATTTTAATTGTTCTTGGAATTGTCTTTAAAGATGATGCTTTTATTTTTATTAAAGATAAAGATTCTTCTGAAAGCAGTATTTTTTATGAATTTGAAGAAAAATCAGAAGTTATTACTGAAAACAATAAAATTGAAAATTCTGTTTTAAGTGAATATATAACAGAGACAACTTTGGATTTACCGGATTCTTCTGAATTGAATATACCTGAATTTTCAGAATCAAAATCAATTGAATCTGATAATGATATTATACTTGAATCTGGAAGCTATACAACTCCCGAAGATGTTGCTGAATATATTCATACTTTTGGAACTCTTCCCGAAAATTTTATCACAAAGAGAGAAGCTCAGGATTTAGGTTGGGTGTCATCTGAGGGTAATTTATGGGATGTTGCTTATGGAATGAGCATAGGTGGAGACAGATTCGGAAATTATGAAAAACTTTTGCCTGATGCTGACGGTAGAAACTGGACTGAATGTGATGTAAATTATACCGGAGGTTTCAGAGGTTCAGAACGTATAATATTTTCAAATGATGGTCTCATTTTTTATACTTCTGACCACTATGAAAGTTTTGAGCAGATTTATTGATTATTTAAGGAGTTTTTTTAATGGAAATTTTTTTGGATAAGTTTATGAGTGAACGTGATTTGCACATCGAACTGAAAGAAAAACTTGGTTTTCCTGATTATTACGGCGGAAATCTTGATGCTCTTAACGATTGTCTTGATGAGATTGAAACCCTTGATGTTGATATATATATATCAGATGAAAATATTGAAAATAAAACCATAGATGACATAATTCATATATTTGAGGAAAGAGCCGGAAAAAGTTCTGATTTTTCTTTCAGAATTCATCAGGAAGAATTTCTCAATATTATGGACAAAAACGAAAATATTACAAATAACACTAAACCACGTTCACTTGTACATCGTGACGGCGATTTGCATATGACCGCACATATATGGATTATTAAAAGAATAGATACTTCACTTTATGTTCTTCTTCAGAAACGTTCAAAAAGTAAATTATTGTATAGTGGTCTTTATGATGTATCATCCGCAGGTCATATATCCGCCGGAGAAGAAGCAAGATATTCAGCAGTAAGAGAACTTGAAGAAGAACTTGGTATAAAGGCAGACCCAAGAAATCTTGAATACATAGGTAATGATAAGGCTGAAAGTACTTTTATAACTCCAGACGGTAAACAAATTACTGACAGAGAAATAACAACAATATATGTATACAATAAACATATTGATATAGACAGCCTTAAACTTCAGGAATCGGAAGTTGAAAGTGTATGCTGGTTTGATGTCGATGAATGTATTGCAAGAATAGATGACGAAAGTTTTCCCAACTGCATAAGACTTTCTGAACTTAAAAAACTTAAAAAGAAAATATTATAATACTTCAGGCAGTCAGATACTTATTCTGACTGCCTTTTTAACTTAAAAAAATAAGATTTTTTTTGAAGTATTTACAAATCCGGAAAATTGTAGTATAATATAATAACAGCTTGATTTTAAAAAGGGGGATTTTTTGTGAGTTTTTCACCTACTGAAGTATTAAATTTTGTTAAGGAAAATGATGTTAAATTTATAAGGCTTACTTTTTGTGATGCTTTTGGAAATATGAAGAATGTTGCAATAATGCCTGATGAACTTCCAAGGGCATTTGAATGTGGAATACCTTTTGATTCTTCATATATAACTGATGAATATGCTGATTTGCTTCTTTTTCCTGACATCTCAACACTTTCTGTATTGCCGTGGCGACCAAAATCAGGCAGAGTTGTACGATTCTTCTGTAATATAAAGAATATTGATGGTTCGGACTATTCCGGAGATTTAAGAAGACAGCTTCAGAATAAAATAAAAGAACTGAGTTCAGAAGGATATTTATGTGAGTTTGCTACTAAATGTGAATTCTATCTTTTTGATTTGGACGAAAACGGCAATCCTACTTATAATCCTCACGATAACGGCAGTTATCTTGATGTTGCACCTTTGGATAAATGTGAAAATACAAGACGTGAGATATGTCTTTCGCTTGAAGAAATGGGATTTAATCCGAAAAGTTCATGTCATAAGCACGGTTCAGGACAAAATGAAATAGATTTTAAAAGAAGTGAACCTGTTACTGCTGCCGATAATATGGTACATTATAAAACTGTTGTAAAATCAATATCAGCACAGAATGGTCTTTATGCTTCATTTATGCCCAAGCCTCTTGATGATGAAGACGGCAGTGCCTTGAATATTTGTCTTAGCATAAAGAAAAACGGTAAGGATATATTTGGATTTGATAATGATTCAATGACTGCTGAAGGCAAATATTTTATAGCTGGAATTCTTAACAGAATAAAAGAAATGACTGCATTTTTTAATCCGATTTCAAATTCATATGAGCGTCTTAACAGTACAAAATATGCACCGAGATATATTAACTGGAGCTTTGAAAATTTTTCATCTTTAATAAAAGTTTCTAGATATACTGGACTTTCTCCTTGCATAGAAATACGTTCTGCTGATGCTGCCTGCAATCCTTATATAGTTTTTAATCTTATACTTTCCGCAGGATTTGAGGGAATAAAAAATAAAACTACACTCAGACCTGAATATTTTATAAAAGAACGTTGTCAGTCAGGATTTGAAAATCTTCCGGTAAATCTTGGAGAAGCTTATGATATAGCTATTGAAAGTGAATTTATAAAAAAATCTATGAATGAAAATACAAGAGTTTATATTTTAAATACAATTAAAAATCTGATACGTCAGTATCAATACAAGAATGATGGTGTTTATGCAGTAAAAATCTGTGCTTTAAAAGAGAATGAAATAAATTTCCCTATTATATAATTTAAAAATAATACGAATGGAGTGCTTGTTGTTTAATGGAAAGGGCATTGATAGTTTCAGGTTCTGAAAAGGGTATTGAAGCTGTTTCTGGTATCCTGAGAAGTTCTGGATATTCCCAGATAACTGCCATAAAAAGTGGAAGTGAGGCACGCCGTCTTATAAATATTACAGATTATGAATTGATTGTAATAAATACTCCTATTGCTGATGAATTTGGTCATGAGCTTTCTATAATGATAGCGGAGTCGTCAACGGCTGGAATAATGCTTATATGTAAATCTGATATAGCTGATGATGTTTCTGACAAAGTAGGGGAATTTGGAATATGTGTAATTCCTAAACCTCTTAATAAGGCAATGTTTCACCAGTCTTTAAAGCTTGTGGAGGCAACACGTTCAAGAATGCTCGGGTTGAAAAAGGAAAATGTTCGTCTTCTTACAAAGATAGATGAGCTTAGATTAATAAACCGTGCTAAATGTGCATTGATGGAGTATCTTAAGCTTACTGAACCTCAGGCACATAGGTATATAGAAAAACAGGCAATGGATACCCGTCAGACAAGGAAAGAAGTAGCAATAAGTATACTTTCAACATATGGAAGATAAATATAATACGGCAGATAAACAATAAGATTATCTGCCGTTTGTTTTTAGGTATATTGTATATTTTTTAAAATAATTTTTGTGGATTCCGACAAAATATGATTATTGTGCAACAAAATAAAATATTTTTATCACTATATTATTAAAGGAGGTTTAAGATGTGAATGATGTATGTTTTATGGAAGAGGATATAAATTTAGAACAGGATAATTTTAATGAAGATGTAAAACTTGCGATATCAGGAGATACTGAAGCTTTTGCACGTCTTTATTCACTGGTGTATAAAGATATGTACCATATAGCAAGATATAATCTCAGAAACAGTTATGATGCCTCTGATGTAGTGAGTGATGCTGTGGCAGATGCTTTTCAGTCTATAAAAAAACTGAGGAATGAAAAGGCATTCAGAAGCTGGATAATGAGAATATTGTTTGTAAAGATAAAGAAAAAACAGAAAGAATATATGAATTGTAAAACAGAAGAATATGATGATTGTTTTGGCGAATCGTTTGATTTTGATTATGAATATCATGATTTGAAAATAGCTATGGATAATCTTGATAAGGAATCAAAGATGATATTGTCTATGTCTGTAATAAACGGATACACAAGTAAAGAGATTGCGAAAATATGCAGGATAAATCCGGCGACGGTTCGTTCAAGACTTGCTAGAATAAAGAAAAAATTAAAGCTTAGTCTTAAAGAGGAATGATGAAAGGAGTATTAATATGAACGATAATGATAAAATAAAGAGAATTATTGAAGCTGAAGAAGTTCCGGAAAGACTCCGACCTGAAAATATAAAAAATATCATTGACAGTAGAAGTTGTGTTAAAAAAAACAATAAAAAGTTTAAGCACAGGAGCCAGCACAGAATACTTTCTGGACTTGTTGCTTGTGCTTTGTTAAGTACAATGGGGATATACATAATGGATGTTACAAAAATCAAGAAAGTTGATAACTATTATTCTTTACTATCTGAGGATTCCGGAATGATTAAATCTGAAACATCTGTCGAAACAACTGTGCAAGGAAAAGAAAATTCTGAGATATTTGTTGAAACAACTGGACAAAGAGAAGAAAATCAGGAATACATATCTTTGAAAAATCCTAAAAGTTATGATGATTTATATAAATACTTTGTTTCTTATAGCGATTTGGATTCGGATATTAATATAGAAAACAATAATTTTTATGATAATCAGAAAAGCGTTGTAGATTCTATACAGAACGAAGGTGCCGAAGAAAAAAATACAGATGAAAATATTGAGTATCCTATAAATCAACTTTCAGATTATGCAGAAAATCCGCAGGTTGAGTTTAAAATTTCAGAAGACAGGCAAAGTTTAGAAGTAGATTTTTTAAGAGATGAATGGGAATATGACTTTGTGACAATTGAAGATTTGAATGATAATAATCAGGGATATGATTTTTTGGAGATAAACGGTATTGCTTTGGTAAACAATGATGAAGTTTTTATTATTGTATTAAATGCTGTAAAAGATGGTGAATTTCAAACTGTAATTCTTAGTTATAAAATGTTATATTATGATGATTCTGTTGAAACAACAGATTTAACATTCTATAGTCAAAGCGGTGAGTTTGTATGTGCAAAGATTGAGTATGATTGTATTTATCTTGTTACAAAAGATGTAGGTTATTATATTCCTAGTGAATTTAATAATATTAATGTTGATTCTTATGATGATTATGTTCCGGTATACTATACGGGAGATGATAAAAATTATGTTTTACCAAATAATATATATATAGATGATATTTTCTATGATGATGTGCTTTCATATACAAATATTGGATGTATAAAAATAGATGATGATTTAAAAAATAATCATATTGTGAATGTAGAAGTAAAATCAATTATTCTTCAATTGCGAGATATATATTTAAGTGAAGATAATCTTTATATAATTACATTAAATGCTAAGATGGAGTTAAAAGTA
>CAMWNQ010000119.1 GCA_947175655.1 uncultured Clostridia bacterium
TAAATATATTGATTACGAAAGACATTAAGAAAAAATAACTTACTAAAATATTTCAAGAAGTAAGACATTAAGAGGGCAATAATTAATAATATTGAATTAGTTAGGAGTAATTTATAATGAAAAACAGAAATCTTAAAAAAAGAATAGCATCAATTGCAACTTCAGCCGTTATGCTCGCAGGACTTGGAGTTTCAACATCAGACATTATGGGAAATACATATGTTGCAAACAATATTATGACAGTTTCTGCTGCAAGCAGTGTTTCTATAACAGAATGTGCTGGATATGCAGAAGCAGGTTATGTACAATGGTCACCTGTTGATAATGCAACCGGATATAATGTTTATTGTGATGGCAATCAGATTGATTCAATGCTTATAAGACAGTATTCAGGATATTTCAGAGCTGACGCTGTAGGTCTTACAGCCGGAAATCATACCATTAAAGTTGTTCCGGTGATAAACGGTAAGGAAGATTTATCAAAGAGTGCTGAAAGTACAGCAAGCGTTTACGCTCATGACAGAAGCGGATATGCTTTTGAAGATGGTCATACACCTGGTGCTTACAAGGCAGATGGTACACTTAAGGAAAATGCGATTGTTGTTTATGTAACAAATGACAATAAAGATACTGTTACAGTAAAGCTCAATGCTCAGGGTAAGGGTGATGTAGATTGTACAGGTATTCAGAATATTATTCTTGGATATAAAAAAGGCAAGGAAACACGTCCGATTGCTATCAGAATTATCGGCAATGTTACAGACCCATCAGTTCTTACAAATGGCGACCTTTATGTTGACACAGCTACAGCTGGCATGACTATTGAAGGTATTGGTAATGATGCTACATTCAACGGTTATGGTCTTGTAATGAAAAATGCTGTTGATGTTGAGGTAAGAAATATCGGCTTTATGAATTGTGACAGTAAAGAAAAAGATGACTGTGGTCTCCAGCAGGGAAACTCATATTGCTGGGTACATAATTGTGACTTTTTCTACGGCAATGCGGGTTCAGATTCAGACCAGGCTAAGGGCGACGGTGCTCTTGATACAAAGAAATCACATCATATAACACACTCCTACAATCACTTCTTTGATAACGGAAAGTGCAATCTTCAGGGTGCAAATGAAAGCGATACATCAAATTACATTACATATCACCACAACTGGTATGACCATTCCGATTCACGTCATCCGAGAGTAAGAGTTGCAACAGTTCATGTATACAATAACTACTATGACGGTAATTCAAAATATGGTATTGGTTCAACTACAGATTCAGACATATTTGCTGAAAATAACTATTTCAGAAACTGCAAATATCCTATACTTACAGCTATGCAGGGTTCAGATCTTAAATATGCTGATAATGTTGACAAGGGTAGTGTTTTTGGTGGCGAGGACGGCGGATTTGTAAAGGCTTATGGCAACTATATGGAGGGACAGAAAGATTTCATAGCTTATAGTGATGATAATACAAGCTATGACGCTTATGTAGTATCTTCAAGAGATGAGAAAGTTCCGTCAACTGCAAAAGCAAAAAAAGGCGGGGCAACGTACAACAACTTTGATACGGCAGGCGATTTCTACAGCTATAACGTTGATGCAACTGAAGATGTTCCAGCAATTGTAACATCTAAAGCCGGAAGAGTAAACGGCGGTGACTTTAAGTGGACTTTTGATAATTCCGTTGACGATGAAAGCTATGCAGTAAATCAGGCTCTTAAAGATGCGCTTACCAGCTATAAAGATTCAATAATTGCAATAGGCAGTGGATTTAAAGAGGATACAGGCACAAATCCTCCAGTAGTTACAACAGCAATAACTACAAATAAGCCAGTAGCAACAACTGTTACAACTAAAACCGTAACACCTCCTGTAACACAGACTCCTGTTGTTGGTGCAGATGTGATTTACTGTTCACCATCAGGCAAGGGTGATGGTAAAACTATGGAAACTCCTACTGATGTACTTTCAGCTATTGCATCAGTAAAAGCCGGCGGTACTATATATCTTCTTGAAGGTACTTATAAATTCAGTGAAATGATTCTTATTGATGATTCTAACAATGGTAAGGCTGGAGCAATGAAAACAATTTCAGCTTATCCGGGAGCTAAAGTAGTATGGGATTTCTCTGGTCAGGGTGCAGCAGACGGTGCTAAGAGAGGTGTTACACTTGATGGTGATTACTGGCACTTCTATGGCTTTGAAATAACAAAGGCTGCTGATAATGGTATGCTTCTTTCAGGTAATAATAACAAGATTGAAATGATGGTATTCAATGATAATCAGGATACAGGACTTCAGATTTCAAGATATAATACAAAGGCTACTACAATAGCTGACTGGCCATCAAATAATTTGATTCTTAACTGTACATCAAAAAATAACTGTGATGATGCAACAATGGAAAATGCTGACGGATTTGCTGCAAAGCTTACTTGTGGTGAAGGAAATGTATTTGATGGATGTATGGCATACAATAACTCAGATGACGGCTGGGATTTATTTGCAAAATCTGAAACAGGTCCTATAGGCGTAGTAACAATTAAAAACAGTGCTGCGTTCAGAAACGGTTTCACAGAATTTGGTGAAGGCTATGGCGATTGCGACGGTAACGGATTTAAGCTCGGCGGTTCTGGAGTAGGTTCAGCCCATATTGTAGAAAACTGTCTTGCTTTTGAAAATCTCAACTGCGGATTTACTGATAATAACAATCCTAAGCTTGGAAAATTGAAAGATTCTACAGCAGTAAATAATGGTGGAGGCGGAAATGGTAAGCCTAATATCTCCTGTTATCGTTGTACTGATAATGGATGCGATTTTGATAATTTAATGTCTTACTATGATACATCTGCTTATATTTCTGATTCAAAACTTGCTCTTAAACCGGCAAACGATAAGTATGTTGGTACATATGCTAATGGTGTTTACTATAACAGCGGTTATTATAGAGTAGATGCTGATACAGCAGTAAAAAACAATGAAAAAATAGGTACTAAATTTGAAGGACCTAAATCATCTGATTTTGTTTCAACATCAAAAGCTTCAGCACAGGGTACAGACTTCCATACATCTTGGAGAAACTCTGACGGCAGTATAAATACAAACGGTTTCTTTGAAACGGCTTCAAACAGCGAATTCAAATCTATAGGTTATCACTTCGATTCAGTAAGTGTAACTCCTGTAGTAACAACAGCAATTACTACAAATAAGCCTAACGATACAACGACTACTACTACAAAAGCAGGTAGCAAGGGTCTTAAGGGCGATGCTAATAATGACGGTTTAGTAGACGTTGCTGACGTTGTTGCGATAGCTGCATTTGTTGGAAATGCTGATGCCAATAAACTTTCAGAACAGGGCATTGCTAATGCTGATGTTCATTCAACTGGAAATGGTCTTGATGCTAATGATGCTCTTATGGTTCAGCAGTATCTTGCAAAGATTGTTACTTGGTAATCTGGTTGTTATAAAGTAATTGTGAATAGATTTTTTCAATCCCTCTTAATTTAATAGAAAAAAGCGGTGTCCTTGGACACTGCTTTTTTATGTGTTTATATTATATTTTTTTCAGAAGCATATGATGAAAGAATATGACTTATTATTGTAAGGCAGTTTGTATCTGTAACAGACCATTTTTTAAATCTTTTTATATAATTGTATGATATAAGTCCTTTTATTTCATTATTCTTTTTAATAAGATATTGTATCGTTCCAAATATTTTCTGTTCATTAAGTATTTTAAAGGCTTCGTCAGCACGTCCTTCGAGTTCGTTTACATTGTCTATAATCATAATACCATTGCTGTTGAATTTTTCCAGATATTTTGGATTAAATAAATATGATGCATTTAGGTTCGGAGTCTCTTTTGTATATGCTTTCATATCATTCATATTTTCACCGCTGAAAATGCATATGCAGTCTATATTGAATTCTGTTTTTATTTCTTCAAGAATACTATTGATATCAGGGTTATTATTTGATATTATTCTGTCTGCAAGTGTTCCTATATACTGAATATGTGAAGAAATGCCATTATCATTGCTTATATAGACTATTTTGTTTTCAATATCAGTCTCAACAGTACCATGTTTATTTACATCATATATAACATATCTGTTTTTTCCTTTTTCCTGTGCAATAAAAAGAGCTTTATCAGCCTGCATAAATAAAATATCATAATTATCACTATCTGCCGGATATGTTGAAACTCCTATTGAACAGGTTACGCTTAAATTTTCAATTCGATTTATAAATACCTGTTCTGTTTTGGTTCTTATTGCACGTAGAATTCCTCTTAAATCTGTTTCATCAATAGTATTTTCAAGTATTATCATAAATCCGCCACCGCTTATACGTCCGGCAAGACCTCTTATTCCTATTTCAGCTTTTATTATATTTGCTATTGTATATATGATTTCGTCACCAAAAAGATGACCATATGTGTTGTTCAGGAGAGTGAAGTTATCAATGTCAACAAGAGCAATATTTATATTGTATTTTGGCTTTTCTGATATGATTTTCCTTGCATATTCAGTTATGGATTTTTTATTCAGAAGTTCTGAAAGAGAATCATAATTTGATATAATAGTTGTGCTTTTGTCCTTTGATTTGTTTTTTGATGGTATAACTGATATTACTCCCATAACTTTTTTATTTTGTATATCATTGTATCGTGTTACACCCTTGAACTGATTAAATTCAAAACTTTTTCCATATGTAAATACGCTTGATTCAATATCATAGTCAAATCTGTATTTTCCATTCTGAATATCAAGACAAAGATTATTAAATGCTTCTATATATTCAGGTCGTATATATTTTTTTGATATTGTTTTCTTTCTCCAGACTTCTAAATCTTCATTGATAATTGTAATTTCCCTGAAGCAGTCAAAGAGATATATTTTTATAATTTTTGTTTCAAAGCTGTATTCAAATGCGAGGTCGTGAATCATACTTAAAAGATGTCTGTATTCTCCTATAAGATATTCACGATCATAAACTAGTGTTTCGAGAGAAAATATATCATTCAGTGTTATTCTGTATTGTTTATCTGTTTTTTTTACAGATGCCAGAAACCATCTGAATTTTGAAGATATTCCCTTCATTCTTAAAACTATCTTTTCGGTATCGCCTTTTTCAAGATTTTCAAGAGTTTTCTGAAATGATTCAAAATCATCTTTGTGTATAGTGCGTTGTATTGAATATGTAACATCATTTCCGAAATACCTGAAAAATTCTTCATCAGCACTTTGAGTATGAAAGCTTTCATCAATAATTACAGTTCCTATTGTATAGCATTGCTGATTAAGTACATTTAAATTATTCATATCGAATATTATCACTTCCGTTCTTAAATATTATAATTATTATAATATATATCAAAAGAAATTATAAGACTTTACAAACTA
>CAMWNQ010000120.1 GCA_947175655.1 uncultured Clostridia bacterium
TTATAAGATAAAGTATGCATTTATTCCGTTTTATGCATCTGACGGAAAATCCGGTTTAATTTTCAGGATTAAGAAATTAAAATCCAAGTCTTCAAAAAAATCAAAATTTGCCAAAAAATCAAAACACAAGTCTGGATTGAAAGATGAATCTAAAATAAAACCTGTATCAGAATCAAATATTAAACCAGAATTACAATCAGAATTTGAATCAGATAATATTTCTGTTGCAAATGAAGATAAAAGTCAGGATAAACATAAAGAAAATATTCAGAATTCAGAAAATTTAAAAAAGTCCGAGAAAATAGATAATAAGGACAAGCCAGAAACATCAAGGATTGAAAAAATATCCGGTTACTTTGAAAAAGCAGTTGACATATGGGAAATATCATCAAAACCGCTTAAAAAAATCTGTAAGGGTATTCACTTTGAGAATATATATATAAATTTTAAAATTTCTGACCTTGATGCTTATGATTGTGCATTGAAATACGGAAAAATTTGTATACTGGTTTATAATCTTCTTGCAGTTTTTGACCAGATATTTAGTCTTAAAAAAAAGAGTATTGATGTTAACTGTGTTTTTAATGAAGAAAAAAGCATATATGATATATCATTTTCTTTAAGATTTCATATAGTTACGTTTATAATTTCTGCATTGTCTTTTTTATTAAAATATAAATCTCAAAATACAGAAAAATCAGGAGGAAGTAATAATGGAAAACAAAAAAGAAAAACCGATAAATGAAATGATGGGTATTACTATGGAAAAGGTTAAGGAAATGGTGGATATAAATTCCATTATCGGTGAACCTATAGTGATAAATGATAAAATTACTATCATTCCAATATCAAAAGTATCTTTCGGATTTGCTTCCGGAGGTTCAGACCTTCCAAGCAAGCTTAGTCGTGACTTGTTCGGAGGAGGAGCAGGTGCAGGCGTATCAATAAAACCTGAGGGATTTCTTGTAATAAATGACGGAGATGTTAAGATGATAAATGCACCTGCATCTTCCGACCCTGTTTCAACTGTCATAAATTCTGTGCCTTCAATATTCAATAAAGTAAATGATATATTTAAGAAAAAGAAAAATGATGACAGTAAAACAAATAATTCAGAAATTTCAGATATAGAAGATTTTGCAGATTAATTTTTTAATAATTTGATATCTGTAATAAAATAATTTTTAAGGGCATAATTTTATATTAAATTAATTTGAATTAACAGGAGATATGCCCAATGAAACGATTTTTAACTTTAATTTTTTCTGTCTGTTCCATATTTTCAGTTGTGAGTATGAATTTAAATTCAGAAATCTTCTTTTATGCTTTTGCTGATGACAAACCATCTGTATCTGCAAAGGCAGCGGTTTTAATATCTGCGGATACAGGAGAAATGATATATTCACTTAATGCAAGCACTAAGCTCCCTATGGCAAGTACAACCAAAATTATGACAACTCTGCTATGTCTTGAAAGCGGAAATCTTGATGAAGAATTTGTTGTTGACAGTGAGGCAATAAAAGTTGAGGGTTCATCTATGGGACTTGTTGAAGGTGATATAGTTACAAAATATGCTCTTTGTTGTGGAATGCTTTTGCCTTCAGGAAATGATGCTGCAAATGCCACAGCAGTAAAGCTTGCAGGAAGTCTTGAAAATTTTGCTGTTATGATGAATGAAAAAGCAAAGGAATTAGGAATGTCAAAATCGTATTTTGTGACTCCCTCCGGACTTGAGGGTACAGGACACGGTTCTTCTGCTTATGATATGGCAATACTCGCAAGGGAAGCTTTAAAAAATGAAATTTTTAAAGAAATATGTTCCCAGCAGAGTATTCAGGTAAAATTTGGAAATCCTCCCTATGAAAGATGGCTTAAAAATACAAATAAACTTCTTTCAATGTATGATGGTGTTTATGGAGTGAAAACGGGTTTTACCGATGAGGCAGGACGTTGTCTTGTATCAGCCTGTGAACGTGACGGAAAAGAATTAATATGTGTTACTCTTAATGATAGAGATGACTGGAATGACCATATGATTTTATATGATTATGGATTTAGTCAGGTATCGGATTATGAATATAAAATTGATGATGAAATATATGTAAACCTTGCTGGTGGATTTGAAGATAAAATTAAACTTTGCTGTCCTGAAAATCCGGTAATATGTACAGCAGAAAACAATCCGGATTTTTTTAAATGCAAAATAAAAACATCACCTTTTCTGTATGCACCTATTATGGAGGGTGAACAATGTGGTGAAATAGTTATAACGTATAAGGGCAGGGAAGTTAGAAGTCTTCCGCTTTGTGCTGATAAGGATTATAATATATATGTAAAGACTGAAAAGAAAAAAAGTAAAATGGAAAAAATTAAAAGTATATTTAATAAAAATTAACAAGTATTCTCCCATCTTTTTAGGTGGCGATAGGAATTGTTAGGTAAAATGAATATCAGTGACGGGCGGAATAAAATGGTATCCCTCACTGACATAAAGCAATCCATAATGCAGATTATTGTCACATTCCTGAAAATGCCAGTGTGGATTGAAACAAGTAATTAAAACTGGAGGATGCAAATAAATTTATGGAAAAAATAAGAATACAAAAAATAATGGCAGATGCAGGTTATTGTTCACGTAGAAAAGCTGAGGAACTCATATCACAAGGAAGAGTTAAATTAAATGGCAGACCTGTGAAACTGGGTGATAAGGCCGATTCAAAAGCATTGATTTCTGTTGATGGTGAAAAAATTTATATACCAAGAAAAAAGAATATGGTTTACATAATGCTTAATAAGCCAAGAGGATATGTTACAACAGTATCAGATGAACTTGACAGAAAGTGTGTTATGGATTTGTTTGAAGATTTGGAAGAAAGAGTTTATCCAGTAGGAAGGCTTGACAGAAATTCCGAAGGTTTACTGCTTTTTACTAATGACGGTGAATTTGCAAATAATATAATGCACCCGAGCAGACATATTTCCAAGACTTATCGTGTAACAGTAAGACCTGATATATCAGATGAACAACTTGTAAGACTTTCAGAGGGCGTTGAAATTGACGGAAAAAAAACATTGCCGGCAAATGTAGTCGTAAAAGATAAGGAAGCTGGCAGGGTTGTACTGCTTATAACTATAAAAGAGGGCAGAAACCGTCAGATAAGAAAGATGTGTGAAGCTGTAGGTCTTGAAGTTGCAAGACTCAGAAGAATAAGTATAGGACCTTTAAAACTTGGTATGCTTAAACCGGGTGCATATCGTAATCTTACACCTGATGAACTCAGAGCTATAAGAAATGCAATAGGCAAGGAAAATTAACAGTAAAAATTCATTTATGTTTAAAAAAATGTATATAATATTTAAAAATCCCGTATGTACTTGAAAATTTACTATAAAAATAGTATTATAATAGTAATATGATTATTTGAAAGGAAAGATATTATGGAATTTGAAAAAAATTCGGATAGACTCTCTTGTTTGTTTGATGAAGGAAAATATACTGAGATAAATTCCAGCATTATGGAAAAAGATAAACAGGCATCTGTTGTTACTGCTTATGGATATGTAAATGGTAACCCAGTTTATGCTTTTTCTCAGGATAAATCTATGACTAGTGGAGCAGTAGGAATGGCACATGCTGAAAAAATAGCTAAGCTTTATTCACTTGCTTCAAAAACTGGTACGCCTGTTATCGGAATTCATGATTCAAATGGTGCTTTTGTTGATGGAACAGCAGAATCACTCTTAGCATATGGTAAAATGATTTCTGCTTCCTCCTTGATTTCTGGAGTTGTTCCACAGATTTCAGTTATTGCAGGAACTTGTGCCGGAAGTGCATCAATACTTGCCTGTTCATCAGATTTTGTTATAATGACAAAAGATTCTGAATTTTTTATGAATGCAAATTCAGAAAATGCTTCAGCAGAATCAGCAATGAAAGCGGGTATTGCGTCCAGTATTTGCGAGGATATAAAATCAGCTATTGAAAAGGCAAGAGATATAATAAATATTATGCCTTTAAACAATCTGTCAGCTGTTCCGGAATTTGAACCTCTTGAACCTGTTGGAACAATATCAAAAGATTTAAATGGTATTATAAACGGTGTTACTGATGCTGATACAGCAATTGAACTCTATGACAGTTATGGAAAATCATCTTATACAGCTCTTGCAAGAATAGAGGGCAGAACAGTCGGAATAGTTGCAACAAACAAGACATCTGATAAACTCTGTTCAGAAGATTGTTCAAAAATTTCACGCTTTGTAAGACTTTGTGATGCTTTTTCAGTACCTATTATCACTTTTGTTGATACTGACGGATTCGATACAGCTGATACTGTTTCCGGCATCAAGAATATTACTGCACTGTCTTCCTGCTATGCAGAGGCTACTACAATAAAAATTTCAGTAATTACCGGAAAAGCTGTCGGAACATCATTTGTTGCACTTGCCGGAAAAGATATAAACACTGATTTTACATATGCTTGGGAATCAGCATATATTAGTCCTATGATGCCTGAAACTGCTGTTGAGTTCCTTTGGCATGATAAATTAAAGAATGCTGACAATCTTTCTACAAAGAGAAAAGAACTTGCAGAAGAATATAAATCCACACTTGCATCTGCTGAAAAAGCAAGTGCAATCGGTTGTATAGATGATGTTATTTCTGCCGTTGATACAAGAAAAGTGATAGCTTCTGCACTTGATATTCTTGCCGGAAAGAGAGTAACAAAACTCCCTAAGAAACATAATAATATTCCGTTTTAATTGAGTTATGAAGTTCAAGTTAGATATAAATTATTCTGAGGAAGAATTAAAATTTATAGAAGAAAATAATTGTGAAATTCTTTCTGAAATAAAGCTGTCCAGAACCAATTTTCCTGAAGGTGAAAATCCAAGACGAATGCTTAATTATTATGGTACTTATATTGCTGAGGTATATGACAATGAAAGCGGTGAATTGCTGTGGGCTGTTTTGTCAAAGTGGAAAAGAGTATATCGCTGGACACAATATTATGACAGCTTGGAAACATTGCAACAAAATCTTTAAGATTATGATTTATTTCAGAAACTTATTCTTATAGGATACATCGAAAGTTATGAAGGAGAATTTGAATGATGAAGGAAAATCGATTTGAAGTAGTATATAAAGAGGACAATGCACTTATCAAAGGATTAAAGATGGTAATCGTTGATAAGGAAACAGGGGTGAATTATCTTTTTTTGCAGTCGGGATATGCAGGGGGATTAACTCCCTTATTAGATGTTGATGGAAAACCTGTTATTACCAGATAAATTCCATTTTGTAGTTCAGACAAATTCTGATTTATATTAAAAATTATGTGAAAAATAACGGTTATGA
>CAMWNQ010000121.1 GCA_947175655.1 uncultured Clostridia bacterium
TAAATTACATTTCATATAAAATATTGCAAATTCTACTATTAAATGATATAATAATATAAAACAAAAAGCAGTAATTTTATTTTTACAGAGGTACATCATATGAGTCGAAGTTATAAGAAATATTGTGTTAGTAAAGATAAAAACAGTCAGTTTGGCAAACATCAAGCGTCAAAAACAGTAAGACGCTTTAAAAACATTCCAAATGGAAATGCGTATAAAAAATATTACTGTAGCTGGAATATATGTGATTATCGCATTTATGAAATTAAATTATCAAAAAAAGAATTTCAGGCAAAGTATAATAATTTAAAAGATGATGATAACTGGAAAGAAGCCTACAGAAAATACAAAACATTTTACATATGCAAATAAAATGAAAAGAAGGTGAAAAGAATGAAAATTACATATGCAAAAATATGCAGATATATA
Source organism: uncultured Clostridia bacterium (assembly GCA_947175655.1). Taxonomy (GTDB): domain Bacteria; phylum Bacillota; class Clostridia; order Oscillospirales; family Ruminococcaceae; genus Ruminococcus. The sequence goes on from CAMWNQ010000121.1 coordinate 430, forward strand.
ATAGAGTTTACTATCTGTGGTTTATGTGGCTGGATATATGAAACAATACTCACGTCATATTTATGGGGAAAATTTGCAGAAAGAGGATTTTTACATATTCCTGTACTTCCAATATATGGATTTTTTGCTTTTATACTTCTTCCGATATTCAAAAAACATAATGAATTTTTTACAGTCTTTTTCGGAAGTATCGCAATTACTACAACGCTTGAACTAATATCTGCATACATAATAGAAGCAGTAATCCACGAGAGATTATGGAGTTACAGGAGCTGGGATTTTAACTTTTTTGATGGAAGAATATCACTTTACAGTAGTTTGATGTTTGGAGTGCTTAGTCTGATATTAATAAAAGGAGTACACCCTCTTGTAAATAAGATTTCAGAAAAATATTCTGCAAAAGTCATATCAATAACAGGAAGTATATGCTGGATTATGATTTTAATTGATTTTATTATAACAGTTATTCAGAAATTCAATAATTAAAAATCGTTTCACGTGAAACGATTTGATATAAATATCCAAACAATAAATTTTTCTGAAGCAAGATTTATTGTCAATGATGATATATATAACAAATATTATGAAGCAATGCACTTTAAAAAAGCATTGTGAAAAATAATCAAATAATGTATTTTAAATATTTTTTCTTAGTCTTATATCAATAAATATGTTGACTTTAAACAATAAAAATGGTATAATAATCAAAAAGAAAAAAGGAGAACTCATTTATGAGTTTATTAAGTATATTTAAAAATAAAAATGCAATGCCTCAGCAATTGGATAACAGTGAACCCATAAATCTAACAAAGAATGCTGAACTTAATAAAAAAATATCATTGAGAAAAAATATTGTATCGAATGAAATAAAGCATCAGAATATTTCAGTCAAAACTTCAAGAGTCGTATTTGTACTTGACCATTCAGGTTCAATGCGTCAGATGTATAAAGACGGAACTATTCAGGACGTTTTGGAAAGAATGTTTCCGATTGCAATGTGCTTTGATGACAATGCAGAAATGGAATTTTACTGGTTTGATTCCATTTATAAGGAACTTGAACCCGTAAACTATTCAACTATTGATAATTACGTTGAGAGAGTAATTTTATCCAAAAAAGACCATTTCGGAAGTACTTGCTATGCTCCTGTTATGAATGAAATCTTTAACAGATATGCAAAACTCAATCCTATGAAAATACCAACATTCGTAATTTTCATAACAGACGGAAATAATTCAGATAAAAAGGCATCTAAAGATGTTCTGACAGAAGCATCAAAATATAATATATTCTGGAAATTTGCCGGAATTGGAAATGAAAAATTTGAATTTCTTGAAAAACTTGATAATTTAACCGGACGATTTATTGACAATGCAAACTATGTAAATATAAATGATATAAGTTACATTGACGATAAAACTCTTTATTCAAAGCTTCTGGAGGAATACAGTGACTGGTTAAAATTATGCAGAGAAAAAAGAATACCTGTAGACGGGTAATATTATAAATTATTAATATCTGAATGGAGTGAAAAAAATGAAAAAGAAAATTATATCAGTTTCAGCAGTTGCGTGTATGCTTTTGAATACAGTAACATCAATAAATACATTGAATATATATGCTGACGATGAACCAACAGAGAAAATTAACATTCTCACACTTGGTGACTCAATTACAGATGGTTACTGGACAGCAGGCGGTTACAGAAAATATCTTTATCATGAACTTGATAAAATGGGTTACAGTGATAAAATTGATATGGTAGGAGCAAAAGGAAGTAACAACGCCGAATTTACATATAATGGCGAAACTGTTTCATATGATGATAATTATTCAGGATACAGCGGATATGCAATCCAGAGAATGACATCAGGCGAATATCGTGAAGGAATTCTTGAAACTATTCAGGGTACATATTTTGAAGGCGGAAAAAATATGATATCGGCATACAATCCGGATATTGTACTTCTCCAGATAGGCACAAATGATGTATTAAGCGGATATAATGATGGCATAACTGAACGTCTTGAAAATCTTGTAAATGTCATCCTCGATGATATGAATGAACCTACAGATATATTATATGTATCAACAATACCTGATATTGATGCTATTATGAGAGCAGACTGGCTCGGAGCATATGGAATAAATGCATGGGCAAGTACAGATGAAGAAAAACAACAACTTATGAAAACAGTTCAGGGATATATTGACAGCTATAATCAGTCAATATATGATATGGTTGTGACTATGCAAAGAGAAGGAAAACAAGTAAAGTTTGCTGACATCAACAGCGTTGTTGACTATAAAGAAGATTTATATGACGGTGTACATCCTAATGAACAGGGATATGAAAAAATGGGTAAATACTGGGCATCTGTTATTGATTCACAGTTAAAAGGAAACAATACTGAACCACCAGCTACAACAACAGAGACAACTACTACTACAATTACAACAACTGAAACAAAAACTACTACTATCACTAATATAACCTCCATAAGTATCACAACAAACAATACTGAATCTTCAACTGCTGAAACTACAACATCTACAACTACTACTGAACCAATAATACCAGAAAAGAAATATACCATAGCCGATGCAATAAAACTTTTAGATTATCTTCTTTGCAGGTATGAAATTCAGCCAGAAGATGAATTTGATATAAATTCAGACGGAAATATAAATGTATTTGACCTTATCGAAATTAAAAATATAATAAGAAATCAGTAAAAAAAGCCGACCGTTTCACGTGAAACGGTCGGTTAAATTTATTTTTATAGTTATTTCATAATAAGTGTTACGCTTTTAACGGACATATTACCCCAGTAATTATATATTGTTATTTTATCCTGAGGAGAATCAATCTTGAATGAGATAGTTTTATCGGCATTAATATCAGCATGACCAAAATCATTCTGAACTGCCCAGTTTCCAAGTACAAGTTTACCACCGAATCCATATCCTACTTCGCCATCAAGCTGTATTACTATTTCTTTAATAGCAGAAGGATTATAATTTGCAAGTGAATATTCTTTACCAGATTCAACATCATTCAATACAATTTTATTTGATGCTTCCTGTTTTTCTGTAGTAGTTGTTGTAACTGGTTCTGAAGTTGTTGTAGTTGTAGTAGTAGTTGTTGGTTTTGCTGTTGTTGTAGTTGTTGTAGTTGTAGTAGGTTTTGCTGTTGTTGTAGTTGTAGTAGTAGTTGTTGGCTTCGCTGTTGTTGTAGTTGTAGTAGTAGTTGTTGGCTTTGCTGTTGTTGTAGTTGTTGTAGTTGTTGTAGTTGTAGTAGGTTTTGCTGTTGTTGTAGTTGTAGTAGTTGTTACTTCCTCTGTTTCTCCGCAATAAAGAATTACATCTGATATTTCAGCTTCTCCATACCATTTATATACAACCATATCGCTATAATCTTTATCCAAAGCAACTGTAAGAACTCCGTCTTTCATATCATCCTGATTATAATTTTTCTGTAAAGTCCAGTTGCCAAACGATGCACAGCCATTTATTCCATATTGCATACTTCCTGAAAATACAAATGATACAGCTGAAACACCCATATTTTTATATGCAGAAAGGTCATATGTCTCTCCTATTTTAAAATCAGAGAGATGAATTTCCTTTGCATCTTCTGGAACAGTTACCTTTGTTGTTGTAGTTGTTACAGGTGCTTCAGTTACCTTAGCTTCAGTTGTTGCAACTGGTTTAGCAGTAGTAGTTGTTGATGTAGTAGTAGCTGTTGTTGCTGATGTTGTAACTACTGGCTTTGAAGGAATTATATTGACATCATTATTTTGGAAATAGTCATCAAGAACCCCAGCCCAGTATTTACCCATATTTTCATAACCCTGCTCATTAGGATGAACACCATCATAAAGGTCAGTTTTATAGTCAACTACACTGTTTATATCTGCAAATTTAACGGATTTTCCTTCCCCCTGCATTTTCTGAACCAATTCATAAATAGAAGAGTTATAATTATCAATACAGCCCTGTACTGTTTCCATAAGCTGTTGTTTTTCCTCAGCTGAACTGCTCCAAGCATTTATTCCATATGCACCAAGCCAGTCCGCACGCATTATAGCATCAATATCAGGAATTGTTGAAACATAAATAACATCATCAGCATCCATATCCTGAAGAATTGTATTTACAAGGTTTTCGAGACGGTCTGTAATTCCATCATTATATTCACTTAAAATATCATTTGTACCTATCTGAAGAAGAACTATATCAGGATTATATTGAGCAATCATACTTTTACCATTATACCAAGTGCCCTGAATTGTTTCAAGAATTCCTTCACGATTTTCTTTGGAAGTCATTTTCTGTATAGCATATCCGCTGTATCCTGCATAGTTATCATCATATGTAACAGTTTCACCATTACGTGAAAAAGTTGAACTGTTTCCTCCCTTTGGTCCGACCATATCAATATTATCATATCCCATTTTTTCCAACTCGTTATACATATACTTACGATAAGCTCCGGAAGTCCAATAACCATCAGTAATGGAATCTCCTATTGACATAATTTTAACTTTATTATCATTCTCCGTTGCACTTGCAGAAACAGGCATTGAAATAACTGAAACAGCTGATAATGTAGTTACAGCCGCAATAGCTGTTGCAAAACTTTTTTTAACTTTCATAAAAATCCACCTTTCTTAAATTTATTGTAAATATAACATAAAAACTTTCAAGATTATCTTCTTACTTTATTATATATTAACAAATTATAAATGTCAATCCGATATAGATAATATTAACATTTTCTTTACATTATCTTTAAAATCTACATAAAAATATACAAATTGTAAATAAAAAACAAATAAATTATGAATTGTGGTTTATATTTAAAATTATCCAAAAAGCCTATATTGCGT
>CAMWNQ010000122.1 GCA_947175655.1 uncultured Clostridia bacterium
TTCGCGCTCTTTCACTACATCCATCCGTGTTGTATTTATTCCCGAAATAACAAATTTAATATATTCCATAAAAAATCCCCCTGATAAAATTTTATATCTGTAATTATTATTGACGGAAAATAATTCACTAATCACAGGTAAAAAATAACATTAAATTAAAATAAAAAAATTTCTTTTGCCTATTGACAATCAAAAAATCAAGTGTTATAATATGGTATGAATGTATAAGTATGTACTACTGTCATAGGTACTTGATGGGCTACTTTGCTTTGCATATCACTTTTATTATTTATTACTTATATTGAAAGAGGTGAAAATCGTGAAGGAAGGTATTCATCCTAATTTTGTAAAGACTACTATTACTTGCCACTGTGGTAATGTTATGGAAACTATGTCTACAAAAGAAAATATCAAGGTGGAAATTTGCTCAAAGTGCCATCCGTTCTATACAGGCAAGCAGAAGCTCGTTGATACAGGCGGACGTGTTGACAGATTCAAGAAGAGATTCAATATGGACAATAAGTAATCCATCGAACAAAGGCGGTCCTAGACCGCCGTTTTTTTCTCAGGAGCGACACATATATGAATTATTATACAATCAAAGGAACTTCTGAAAATTCCTTTATAGAAAAACGTTCAGAATTTATAGGTTATATCTCTCATGTTACTAATAATGAAGAGGCCGTTGATTTTATCGAAAGCATACGTGCAAAGCACAGAAAAGCAAAACATAATGTATATGCCTATATTCTGCGAAATGATAATATTTCAAGATATTCCGATGACGGTGAACCTCAGGGAACTGCCGGCATACCTGTATTTGAAGTATTAAGAAAAAGAAATCTTACAGATGTCTGTATTGTTGTAACCCGTTATTTTGGAGGAATTCTTCTGGGTGGCGGAGGACTTGTAAGAGCTTATTCTCATTGTGCATCAATAGCATGTGACTCTGCAAAAATAATGAATATGTGTAAATGTATACGATTAAATATTTCTGTTGACTATTCTCTTTACGGAAAAATATCGTATATTATCCCGAAATATGATATAATAACAGTATCTTCCGATTTCGGAGATACTATTGAAATAGAACTGCTGGTTTCTGATGAAATCAAAGATTCCTTCCATAAAGAACTGATAGATATTTCCGGAGGCAATATCAAACTGAAATATGGCGAGGAACTTTTTGAAGATTTTTCAGGAATAATAAAATAAACAATAAAAATAATCGGGAGGTAATTTTTATGAACCAAAACGATGAATTTTTATATCGGCTTAAAACGGCAAATCCTATAGAAACTGTTATAGGTTCATATGTAAATCTTATAAGAAGAGGTCACAATTATGTATGTTCCTGTCCATTTCATTCCGAAAAAACACCTTCCTGTACAGTATATACAGACAGTCAGAATTTCTATTGCTTTGGTTGTAATGCCGGCGGAGATGTAATAAACTTCATAATGAGGATAGAAAATCTTGAATTTACAGAAGCTATAAAACTTCTGGCAGAACGTTCTGGAATTGAAATGCCCTCGAACAGCAAAAATAATAACGGATATGCCGATAAGAAAAGAAAAATATATGAAGCCAACCGAGAAGCTGGAAATTATTTTTATCTTAATCTTATAAAGCAAAAAAACAGGCAGGGACTTGAATATTTTATAAAAAGAGGTCTTACGCCTCAAACTATAAAAAAATATGGTTTGGGTTATGCCTCTGATTCTTATAATGACCTTTATAACTATATGAAATCAAAAGGCTTTGACAATCAGACACTTATTGATGCGTGGCTGTGTGCAAAATCTCAAAAAAACGGAAAAATTTATGATATATTCCGCAACCGTGTAATGTTTCCGATACTTAACCTAAGAGGAAATATAATCGGATTTGGCGGACGTGTGCTTGATGATTCAAAGCCAAAATATTTGAATACAAATAAAACTCTCGTCTTCGACAAGGGAAAAAATCTATTTTCATTGAATTTTGCAAGAAATGCACCATATAAAAAGCTCATTGTTGCTGAAGGATATATGGACGTAATAGCAATGAATCAAGCAGGATTTGAAAGTGCTGTTGCAACTCTCGGAACATCAATAACTTCTGAACACGCAAGACTTATGCATCAATACTGCGAAGAAGTAATACTATGCTATGACAGTGACACAGCCGGACAGCAAGCTTCTCAGAGAGCAATAAATATTCTCTCAGAAGCCGGAGTATCTGCAAAGATAATAAAAATCAAAAATGCAAAAGACCCAGACGAATATATAAAAAAATTCGGTTCTGAAAAATTTAGGCAACTGATTGAAAGTTCAGAAGATGCCAATTTGTTTATGCTTGAAAAATGCAAAAATGGAATAGATATAAATTCTGAACAGGGAAAAATAATATTTACAAAGCGTGCTATTAATTTTTTATCGGGTATAGAAAATGATATTGAACGTGATGTATATATATCAAAAACAACAGAAATAAGTGGTATTTCCAAAGATGTATTAATAGCAAGCATCAAGTCTGAAATATCAAAAAATATCAAAACTCAGGAAAAACGTGAATGGAATAATGCCGTATCTTCTGTTTCTTTATATACCAATAATAACAATTCTGAATCCCTGCAATACAGAAAAGAAGTAAACGCAGAAGAGGAAATCATACGCTATCTCCTCAAATATCCGGAAAATGTACATATTATTTCCGAAAAAGCATCGCCGGATATATTTATTACTGATTTTAACCGCAGAGTGTATAAATCTTTATGTCAGAAGATGTGCAATGCTGAACATTTTACCTTGTCTATGCTTTCTGATGAATTTTCACTTGATGAAATGGGCAGAATAAGCGGAATAGATGCAAAAAGCAAAAAAATTGATATAAACGATTCCGTTCTGAATGACTGTATAGCTTTACTGAAAGCTTACAATAAATCATTAGCTGTCAGGAATAGCGAAAATCTTTCCAATGATGCACTTTTGGAAAAATTTCAAAAAAAAGGCAAGAAAAAAATATAGGAGGATTTTGTATGGAAACAAAAAAGAATACTATCGAAGCCCTTATGGAACAAGGAAAAACAAATGGCGTTATAACAACAAAGGAAATTATTGATGCCCTTGAAAACCTTGAGGACGAAGAACAAATTGATGATAAGATTGATACATTCTATAATGACTGTAAAAATCTTAATATCAAAATAGTTGAGGATTATCCTATTGAAGCAGAAATTTCATCAACTATTGAACCTCCGATTAGCAACGATGACCTTGAGCTTACACTTTCAACAGAAGGAATAGCTATTGATGACCCTGTAAAAATATATCTCAAGGAAATCGGCAGAGTTCCTCTCCTTAGTACAGAAGAAGAAACAGAACTTGCAAAAAGAATGATGACCGGCGACCCTTATGCAAAGAAAAGACTTTCCGAGGCAAACCTCCGTCTTGTTGTAAGTATAGCTAAAAAATATGTCGGCAGAGGCATGCAGTTTCTTGACTTGATTCAGGAAGGAAACTTAGGACTTATAAAAGCTGTTGAAAAATTTGATTATACAAAAGGTTTCAAATTTTCAACATATGCAACGTGGTGGATAAGACAAGCTATCACAAGAGCAATTGCAGATCAGGCAAGAACAATCAGAATACCAGTTCATATGGTTGAAACTATTACAAAAGTAAAAAAGGTTTCAAGTCAGCTCCTTCACGAAAATGGTCATGACCCTTCACCAGAAGACATTGCAAAAGCCCTTGATATGCCAGTAGATAAAATCCGTGAAATAATGAGAATAGCACAAGACCCTGTTTCCCTTGAAACTCCAATAGGAGAAGAAGAAGACAGTCATCTTGGTGATTTTATTCCTGATGATGATGCCCCTGCCCCTGCTGAAGCAGCATCACATACTCTTCTTAAAGAACAGCTTAATGAAGTTCTTAATACACTTACAGAACGTGAAGCAAAAGTACTTAAACTTCGTTTCGGACTTGAAGATGGAAAATCACGTACTCTTGAAGAAGTAGGACAGAGATTTGAAGTAACAAGAGAACGTATACGTCAGATTGAAGCAAAAGCATTAAGAAAATTGCGTCATCCAAGCAGAAGTAAAAAAGTCAAGGATTTTCTTGAATAAGAATAAAAAACGCCGGTCAGCTGTTGACCGGCTATTTTTATCTGATTTTAATTAATCTAAATGACCCTTTGAAATTTCTTCAAATTCTCCAACAGCATAAGCCTCATCAATAGTGATAGCATTTTCATCATATTCAAAATGGAAATTAACAGCACATATGCCAGGATTGTTTTTTATAGCAAATTTAAGAACAGCTTCTTCGCCCTGTTTTGCCTCAACGTTTTCAGCATAAACAACAAAGCCATCAGAAGGAATATCCTGAGATTCAGCAGGAGTATTTACATATATATAACCGTTTACAGAATGGTCAGTCTTAACTGGTTTACCAATCATTTCAGGGTCATAGCATGCAAAATCAGGCCATGTGATATTTATAGGATATTTTCCGTCAGGGATGTCCTGATTAATTTTAACTTTAACTTCAATAAAAGTATCATTGAAAGTATAGTTTTGGTGTTCAGAAACATCAAGCCACATAGCATTGAAGCTCTTCATATTTGATTGATAATTATTATTGTTATTGCCAGAAGTAGTAACCTGAGTATCATTTCCGCCTGATGACTGTGGAATATTAGTAATAACCTCTGTTTTTTGAACAACCTGAGTAACATTCACAACAGTAGTAACAACTTCACCGCCGGCTTCTGTAACAGCAACTCCGGCATCATCAGTAACAACGACCTTTTCAGTAACTACAGCACCGCCTGCTTCTGTAACGTCTGCGATTTCTGTAACAGCATTACCGCTGGCATCAGTAACAACAGCAACGGAAGTAACAACATTATTAGAATTATTCTCACTGGCAGAAGTAACAGCCGGAGCAGTAGGGTCAGCCTTATCGAGTTCATTCTGACTTTCAACAGGTTCACCATAAGTAAATTTAAGACCAGGTTTCTGAACAGCATCAATTTCAGACTGAGTAAGAGAAGATAAATCTGAACTTGAATTTTTATCACCACAACCGCCAAAAGTAGCAAGAATCATTGCTGAAAGAACAATTGCAGATAAAATTTTATTGCCTATATGTTTATTATTCATTTCATTTGTTCCTTTCCATTAAAAAATATAGTGTTTACAGATATTTATTATACACAAAAAAACCAAAGTTGTCAAGTGTTTTTATCAAATGTAATAGTTTGGTAACAATTTCAA
>CAMWNQ010000123.1 GCA_947175655.1 uncultured Clostridia bacterium
CTACCTACCACAGTGAATATATATCCTAGAAACAGAAAAATAATAACAGTCAATATTGAAATTGAAGTAAGGACAAAATTTTTCCAAAGAGAGTATTTCCAGTCAAGATTGTTGAATTCGTGATTTGACCACGTACCTGTAAGAAACGCAAAAATTATGCCAAAAATCAGGTATCCATAAAAACCTGAATGAAATATTCTTGCAATGGCAAAACCTAATATCATACCAAGTAATTGAGGTTTCATTATTTTAAACAACGCATAACCTAAAGGGTCTTCACGTTGTGGTTTACCAAAAGTATCTATATAATCTTGGTAGTCGATTTCAAAGTTATTAAATTCATCTTTTATGTCAAATAAGGCGTGTTTAATATGATGAATAATTTGCTTAATATCCATATTTTCCCTCCTGATTCAGTTTTATGAGAATTATGGGGGATATACGGGGACGGATATCCCCGCAGTAAAAATTACTTCATAGATTCTCTTGTATAATCGAGAAGTCCACCAGCAAGCATAATATCCTTTGTACGTCCTGAAAGTTCACAAAGTACTGGGATTTCTTTGCCATTTGTCTTGTTTACAACAGTGAGTTCAGATTTTCCTGCTTCAACGTCTTTTCTTACATCAGCAAGAATGAGTTCATCACCCTGAGAAATTGAATCATAATCTGCTTCGTTCACAAAAGTAAGAGGAAGAATACCAGCATTTATAAGATTAGCACGGTGAATTCTTGCAAAGCTCTTAACAAGTACAGCTTTAACTCCGAGATAGAGTGGAGCAAGTGCAGCATGTTCTCTTGATGAACCCTGACCATAGTTTGAACCGCCTACGATTATGCTCTTACCGAGTTCCTTAGCTCTTGCTGGGAATTCTTCATCACATACAGTAAAGCAGTGCTGGGAAATAGCAGGGATATTTGAACGTAATGGAAGAATTTTAGCACCGGCAGGCATAATATGGTCAGTAGTGATGTTGTCGCCTACTTTAAGTGAGCAAGGAGCGTCAATAGTATCAAGGAGAGGTGATGTTTCAGGGAAAGGCTTTATATTAGGACCTCTTAAAATTTCAACACTTTCCATATCAGCTTCATCAACAGGAGGAACGATCATATTATCGTTTATTGAGAATATTTCAGGAAGTTTGAATTCTGGCATATCTCCAAGAGTTCTTGGGTCTGTGAGAACACCTGTAATAGCAGATGCAGCAGCCATTTCAGGTGATACAAGATAAATTTGACCGTCTTTAGTTCCAGAGCGTCCAAGGAAGTTTCTGTTGAAAGTACGGAGTGAAATACCCTTTGAATTTGGTGACTGTCCCATACCTATACAAGGGCCACAAGCACTTTCAAGAATTCTTGCACCTGCCTCAATAAGAATTGATAATGCACCATTCTGTGCAAGCATATTAAGAACCTGTTTTGAACCCGGTGCAATTGAAAGTGATACATCAGGGTGTACAGTCTTGCCCTTTAAGATGTGTGCAACTTTGAGCATATCAAGAAGTGATGAGTTTGTACATGAACCAATACATACTTGGTCAATTTTCATATTGCCTATTTCTTCAACACTCTTTACATTATCAGGTGAATGAGGGCAGGCAGCAAGCGGTACGAGTTCAGAAAGATTGATATTTATTTCTTCATCATAAACAGCATCATCATCAGCAGAAAGCGGAGTCCATACTTCTTCACGGCATTGAGCTTTAAGGAATTCCTTTGTGATTTCATCAGAAGGGAAAATTGAAGTTGTAGCACCAAGTTCAGCACCCATATTTGTTATTGTAGCACGTTCAGGAACAGAAAGAGTCTTAACGCCTTCACCGCAGTATTCAATAACTTTTCCTACACCGCCTTTAACGGACATTCTCTTTAAAACTTCAAGTATAACATCCTTTGCAGCAACCCACGGCTGAAGTTTTCCTGTAAGGTTTACTTTTACTATCTTAGGGCAGGTTATGTAATATGCACCGCCACCCATAGCTACAGCAACATCAAGACCGCCAGCACCTATGGCAATCATACCAATACCACCGCCTGTAGGAGTATGGCTGTCAGAACCTATAAGAGTTTTACCTGGTATGCCGAATCTTTCGAGATGTACTTGATGACAAATTCCATTACCTGGTCTTGAGAAGTAGACGCCGTGCTTTTTTGCAACACTGCCAATAAATCTGTGGTCGTCGGCATTTTCAAAACCGCTCTGGAGTGTATTGTGGTCAATATAAGCGACAGAACGTTCTGTTTTAACGCGTGGTACACCCATAGCCTCAAATTCAAGATATGCCATAGTTCCTGTAGCATCCTGAGTAAGAGTCTGGTCTATTCTGATACCTATTTCCTGTCCTTTAATCATTTCACCATCAACAAGGTGAGCCTTGAGTATTTTTTCTGTAAGTGTCAAACCCACTGAAAATCATTCCTTTCAAAATTAAACTTATAAAAAAGAGATGCTTTTTTTATGTATTTATTATATAATTTTCCTGATATTTTGTCAAGTACCTGAAAAGCATTGTTAATAAAATAAGATTTTATTTCAGATAAACTAATAATAAAAATCATATTTACATACTTGACAAACCAGATTTTGTATGATAGAATAAATGTGAATTAATTTAGTTATTATTTACAGATTTAATAATTAAAAGGGGGATTTTCAATGAAAAATTCAAAAATACACGGTTTTACGCTTGTTGAACTTATCGTAGTAATTGCTATAATAGGGGTTCTTGCAACACTTATTATTCCAAGCATTACGGGATATGTAAGAAAATCTAAACAAACATCAGCAAATGAAAATGCACGCACTATTTATCAGGAACTCCAGTCACATGCCGTTGACCTTGAACTTGCTGGAAATCCATCAACAGATAATGATATTGCATTAAGTGAAAAAGTAGGAGTAACCGGAGATAAGGGAGATTGTGTTGACATTGCTGAATGGTCAGCCTCTGTTCCTTTAAAGATTGACATTGAAGGATATATAGATGTTTATTATGAAGCCGGATATCCAGTGTCAGTTGCATGGTCACAAAGTAAAGATAACGGCGCTATAATCGGAAGATATCCAAACGGATTCAATATTGACCAGAATAAAACATGGAAGAACTGGGATGATGATGTAAAATGATGTAAAAAATTAGACTTCTTATTTATCCATATATTTATGATATGATTTTTACATAATTATTGGAAAATGAGATTTTTACAATGAAAATCAAAAAAATTATGGTTGGTATTCTTGTCAGTATAACAATTATGGGTGCTGTACCATGTTGTTTTAATTTGATAAATAATCCGTCAGTTACAGTGAATGATGCACTTATGATACAGCAGTATCTCGCAAAAATTATTGGAGCGTTATAATTTGTTTTTTCTTGACACACTAAATTTAATGTGATATACTATATTATATTTTGAAAAAATTTCTGAAGGAGATAATTTTTATGAAGTATCTTGTTATGTTATGTGATGGTATGGCTGATTATCCTATAGAGGAACTTGGCGGAAAAACTCCTCTTGAATATGCTGATACTCCTTGTATGGATAAACTTGCCAAGAATGCTGAAGTCGGACTTATCAAAACTGTTATGGACGGAATGAAACCCGGAAGTGATGTTGCAAATCTTTCTGTGCTTGGATATAATCCTGAGATTTATTATACAGGACGTTCTCCGCTTGAAGCAGGAAGTATCGGAATTGATATGAAGTCAACTGATGTATCTTTAAGATGTAATCTTGTAACACTTTCCCATGAGGAAAATTATGAAGATAAAACTATAATAGATTATTGTGCCGGTGATATTTCAACATCGGATGCTGAAATACTTGTAAAATATCTTGCTGAAAATCTTAATGATGATGAATTCAAGCTCTACAGTGGTGTAAGCTATCGTCATTGTCTTATATGGAGCAATGGAACTCTTGATATTGCACCTCTTACACCTCCGCACGATATAACTGGCAAGCCTATTAAGGAATATATTCCGACAAATCCAAATGCCTCAAAACTTTATGAACTTATGAAGAAATCTTATGAACTTCTTAAAGATCATCCGCTGAATAAGGAAAGAATTGCAAAAGGTCTTCGTCCTGCTAACAGCATGTGGCTGTGGGGAGAGGGTAAACGTGCAAATCTTGATGACTTCTATGAAAAATACAGCGTTAAGGGTTCAATGATTTCTGCTGTTGATTTATTAAAGGGAATCGGCAAATTTTCAAATATGAATGTTGTAAACGTTGAGGGTGCAACGGGATATATCGATACAAATTTTGCCGGAAAAGCACAGGCTGCTATTGATGAATTTAAAAACGGTCAGGATTTTGTTTATATACACGTTGAAGCACCTGATGAATGCGGACACAGAAATGAAATGGAAAATAAAGTAAAATCTATTTCACTTATTGATAAATATGTACTTGCACCAGTTGTTGATGCATTAAGGGAAATGGGAGATTTCAGGGTTCTTGTTACTCCTGACCATCCAACACCTCTTTCACTTAAAACTCATACAAACAATCCAGTACCTTATATGATTTATGACAGTACGAATAAAAATAATCAGAATAATGTTGATGCATATAATGAAAAAACTGCTGAAAAAACAGGTTTCTACATTGAACAGGGCTATTCACTTATGAAAAAGTTTTTACAGAAATAAAATAATAATATGGTATTAAAAAACGGGCAGATTTTTAAAAAATCTGCCCGTTGATTTGCTTATAATTTTTTTGTAATATTTTTTCTTATGTATCTGAAAGTATAATCTTCACCTTTTTCAGCAAGCATATTCAGAAGAAAACCGATTTTACGTGCAGTGTCGGGATACATAATTTTTCTTCCCTGACCTTTGAGAAAGTAATCCAGAGGTGATTTGTCAGTGTATTTATCTTTTAAATAGGTTTTGCTTGCAGCTACACGGTCACAGAACATCTCTACGATAAATATATCCGGCATTTTTACGCATTCAAGTTTTTTTGTTTTTGTATTGTAATCTGTCCAGTATTCAAAATGATGTCTGTTTCTTCCTTTATGGTGAATCCAAGCCTTGGAAAATCCGTTTTTTTCACGTTCTGCCTCATTGGGACTTCTGTTGCCCTGAAAATAAACGATGCTTGGAATAAATTCTGATGGTGAAAATTTTGACATGTCGTGCCATATTCCACGCCATATTATACCAGCTTTTGCACAGTGTATAAATAC
>CAMWNQ010000124.1 GCA_947175655.1 uncultured Clostridia bacterium
GTATAGTGTAATTAAAAACGTTTAAGGAGTTTTTATACAAAAAGTATTTTTTGAGAAATATTTTATGATGTTTTGATATATTGTTTATTTTTGATTGGATTATACATCTTGTAATATTATTTTTTTGATATAAAAAACAGACATCCGCTTTTTTAGCTGATGTCTGTATGTTAAAATAATTATGATTTGAGTTCTACTCTTCTTATTTTTCCGCTTATTGTTTTTGGAAGTTCATCTCTGAATTCAACTATTCTTGGATATTTATAAGGAGCTGTATGCTTTTTTACATAGTTTTGAATTTCTTTTTTAAGTTCCTCTGTTTTTTCAGTGCCTTTTACAAGTACAACTGTTGCTTTTACTACCTTTCCTCTTATTCCCTGAGGGTCATCAACACCAGTAACAGCACATTCAAGAACATAAGGAAGTTCCATTATAACGCTTTCTATTTCAAAAGGTCCTATACGGTATCCTGATGACTTAATGAGGTCATCAACACGTCCTACATACCAGAAATAGCCATCTTCATCACGCCAAGCTGTATCACCAGTATGATATATATTATCGTGCCACGCTTCTTTTGTAAGACTTTCATTGTTATAGTATTCAATAAATAAACCGCAAGGGATTTCTTTATTTGTTCTTATTATGATTTCACCTGTTTCACCATTTTTACAAGAAGTACCGTCAGAATGTATAATATCTACATCATAGAGCGGGCTTGGTTTTCCCATTGACCCTGGTTTTGCAGACATTCCTACAAAGTTTCCTATAGTAAGAGTAGTTTCTGTTTGTCCGAAGCCTTCCATAAGCTTTATGCCTGTAGCTTTAAGGAACTGGTTGTATACTTCAGGATTAAGAGCTTCTCCGGCAACTGTTGCATATTTTACAGAACTTAAATCGTATTTGGATAAATCTTCTTTTATGAAGAATCTGTACATTGTAGGTGGTGCACAGAATGTAGTTATTTTATATTTGCTGAACATAGGAAGAATCTTATTTGCATCAAATTTTTCAAAGTCATAAACAAATATAGCTGTTTCACTCATCCACTGTCCATAGAGTTTACCCCAAAGTGCTTTACCCCATCCGGTGTCTGATATAGTAAAGTGAATTCCGTTAGGGTCAACATTATGCCAGTAGCGAGCAGTTACAAAATGTCCGAGCGGATATTTATGACTGTGTGTAGCTATTTTGGGATAACCTGTTGTTCCTGATGTGAAATACATAAGCATAGGTTCTGAACCAAAAGCACTTTCTGATTCATTTTCTGGTCTTGAAAATTCATCGCTGAATTTTTCAAATTCACTGTTAAAACAGCTCCAGCCTTCACGTTCACCGTTTACTATAACTTTAATCATTGGTTTTTTATAGGATTCAACAGCAAGGTCAACCTGATGTGAAACGTCACCGTCAGCAGTACATACAATGGCTGAAACTCCGGCAGCATCAAAACGATAAGTAAAGTCGTGTTCAACAAGCAGATGAGTTGCAGGAATTACTATTGCACCAAGTCTATGAAGTGCAAGTATTGAGAACCAGAACTGATAATGTCTTTTCAGCACAAGCATAACTCTATCGCCTTTTTTGATTCCGAGGGAACGGAAGTAGTTGGCAGTCATACAGGAATATTTTCTTATTTCTTCAAATGTAAAGCTTTTTTCTTCCATATCATTTGAAACGTATATAAGAGCTGTTTTATCAGGATTTTTTTTCGCAAGGAAATCAACTACATCAAAAGCAAAATTGAATTTTTCTTTTGTAAAGAAATCTATTGTATTAAGAGAACCATCTTCATTTTCTGTTATTTTTGCGAAAGTATCTGCAACCGGATTTTCTACATTGGCAAGATTGAAGTTTGTAACATGAGGAAGTTCTGTAAATTTGGGATGCTCTTCATCATCGTTTTTTCTGCTTGAATCCATAACTATTGCATAAACTGTACAATCTTCACCGCCATATGCACATACATCATGAGGTGTTGTGCTGTCATAATATATTGTGTCACCCTCATTGAGTATTTCAACATTATTTCCGATAGTAACTTTAAGAGAACCTTTTAATATAATATCAAATTCTTGGTCTTTATGAGTGCTGAAATGCGGATTGTTCAAAGCTTCTTCGGAATATGGTATTGTTACAAGAAAAGGTTCTGCTATTTTATTTTTAAAAAGTGGTGCAAGACTATTATATTTAAATCCTTTTCTTCTTGCAATCGGAACACCTTCTCCTTTTCTTGTTATGCTGTATCCCTGAAGGCTTGGGCTTTTTCCTTCCATAAGGTCTCTTATTTCTACTCCGCAGGCATTAGCAAACTTGTAAATAAAAGTAAAGCTGAAATCACGTTCACCGCTTTCATAAGCTTTGTATTCTTCAGCGGTAATGTCAGTTTTAACTGCCATTTCTTCTGGAGTAAAGCCCAATGATTCACGTACAGCGATAATTCTCAGGGCTACCTCTTTTATTTTTTTTTCTGTATCAACTGGTTTTTTGCTCATTTTTAAAATTTATCCCCTTTCTTAAAAAGAATTTTATAAAATATTACTATTGTAATTATATCACGAATTATATTATATTGTCAATGTACAATAAAAATTTTATTGTTATTTTTAAAAAAAGCAATATCTTCTTATTGACTTATTTTGAGTTTTAATATATAATATAAATGAAGTGTAAAATATTTTTATTCTTCGTTTTAAATTTTTATTTTTATGCTTATGGAGGGATTAAAATTGAAAAAATTATTATCTTTCTTTTCTGCTCTTTCTGTTGGGATTTGTTCCAGTCTTTGTTTTCTTTGTGTTACAAATGCCGGAGCGTTTGAAAGCAAAGGAAATCTTGTTATTTTAGGTGACAGTATTTCTTCAGGTTATGGACTTTCAGCTGATGAATATAATTATGGTCAGATTCTTGGTGAATATCTTGATTATGATGTTGATAATTTTGCTGTTTCTGGTCTTACAACTTCTGGATTAGTTGATAAGCTTAATGAACAGGAAGTTAAAGATTCTGTTACCGAAGCTGATATAATTGTTGTTTCTATTGGCGGAAATGATTTTATAAATTCGGCACGTGACGTTTTTTCTGCTAAGTTCGGAGATGTAGGAAGCTTAACAGATTTTCATGAAATATTCAATATTATTTCAAAAGATACTAATACTGCTTTAGCCGTATTAGGTTCTCTTAATGTAAAAGAGTTCAGGACAGCCTGCAATATTGCTATTGAAAATATTACTAATATAAGCAATACTATTTCTTCACTTAATCCTGATGCTATTGTTGTTTTTCAGAATATATATGACCCGTTCCAGATAAATCAGGAAAAATATGATTCTTATATTAATGGCAATGCGACAAATAAACTTGGATTTCTTGGCATAAAGAGAGCTGTTTATTATAATATCTGTACTCAGAATACATATGAAAAACTTCCGGCATCATTTAATGTAAGATTGAAAGATGCTGTAGGTTCTGCACGCATTGCTGATGTTTATGGTGCTTTTACTTCTGATGAGATTAATGAAGGGGATTTGACTCTTCCATATGGACATACTTCATATTTTACCAATGTATTTAGCAGTCAGGACAGAGATTTTCATCCTAATCAGAAAGGACATCTTGAAATAGCTTCTGCTGTTCTTGAGGAACTTGATATAAATCCGGCTGTTAACAGAACAATGAGGGCTGTTTACAATAAGCTTTCTGATTCCGAAAAAGGTGCATATCCTGAACAAAGAGCAGGCATTATGAAAAGTTACGCAGATGTTCTTTCACCTATAGCAAAGGGAGATTGTACAGATGATAATATAATTGATGCTGCTGATGCTTCTGCTGTCCTTGCACTTTATTCAGAAGATGCCTCATCAAATCAGGAACTTGAAATAGACAAAAATCTTTTTGTTGCTATTGATGTAAATGGTGATAATATAATTGATGCTGCTGATGCGTCAACAATTCTTGCTTATTATGCCAAGGAAGCAGCTAATGAAAATCCCATCTGGGACGAGTTGATTTAGAAGATTTTTATAAAGATTTTCGGACAGTTATAAAACTGTCCGTTTTTCGTCTTTCTTGATAAAATATTTCCATATTCTCACATAATTATCACATAAATAATCTATAATAATATTATATCTATTTTTAGGAGGATTTTTTAATGAAATATACAGGGGAAAAATGTTTTGCCTGCAATGAAACTTTTGAAAAAGAAGATGATGTAGTTGTTTGTCCGGAATGTGGTACTCCTTATCACAGGCATTGCTATAAAGAAAAAGGTCATTGTATAAATAGTCAGCTTCATGAATCTGGTATAATCTGGAAAAGAAGTGTAAATGAAAATGCAAGTCAGAATAATATTAATAATAATCAGGAAAATTCAAATGAAACGGAAAAAAGATTTGAAGAATCTGGTAATATCAATAATGCTGAAAGAGAACCATTTAATCAGTCCGGCGATGGTTTTATAAGATTTGAACTGAATAAGCCTTTATATGGTCTTGACCCTAATGAAGACTTTGAAGGTGTAAAGATGATTGAAATGTTTTCCTTTGTAAAAACCAATACTTTATATTATATTCCACTGTTTAAGAAGATGAAAGATATGGGAAGTAAGATATCATTTAATATATCATCTTTTCTCTTTCCGTATTTTTATTTTGCACACAGAAAAATGTGGCTTATGGCTATTATTTCTGTACTTGTTACTCTTGTTCTGCAAATTCCCTCATTTCTTATAAATCTGAATAACAGCATTGAATATGGTCTTATTGATGAAAATATGATTAGTTATGCTGAAGCAGTATTTCATAATTTGCTTATATTTATTGACTCTAATTATAATATGATAGAAAATATAGCATTTGTATGTAGCATAGGAAGTTATCTGTTTAAAATTGCAATGTGTCTTTTTTCAAATTGGCTTTACTACAGATTTGCCATAAAGTCTATTAACAAAATAAAATCCCAGAATCTTGAAGTTCCTAAACGTGTAAGTGCTATAAGCAGTGCAGGTGGTACAAGTATGGCAAATATATTTTTAATACTTCTTGTTATTGTAGGCTGTTATTTTTTAATATCATTTGCTATTGATATGTTTTCAATTCTATTATAATATTATTTAAAATAAAAGGCGGATTTTTTTGTTTCCGTCTTTTTTTGCCCTTGAATTTACCATTTTTATAT
>CAMWNQ010000125.1 GCA_947175655.1 uncultured Clostridia bacterium
GTATATATTTTTTCTGTTTGAATGAATAGTAATAATAACTTTTTTCAACTGACTCACTCTGTTCTGGTTCTTCCTGACTGTCAGTAACAATTAAATCGCCGTTTTCTGCGTCATCAAGATTGAGAAGTTTATGAATATCGTAAAAAATACCTCGCATTTCAAATAAACGACGATGAGACAAAGCACTGCTAAGAACATCAACTGAAGAATCGATAACAGTGTCACTATAAGGTTTACCGTTCTTTCCGACCAAGTAAGAAGTAGCCTTGACAGAGTACTTAGCAACTTCCGCAACAGCAGAAGCTAAGGACTTCCCTCTTCCCTTGCTGGTCTTACGGTCATAACATTTTTTAACATTTACCTGATTTATCCTGTTATCTCCATAACAATCACACCACATAGAAAGAAATTCTTTCTGACTTATAAAGTCATCAGAAGTAAAGTAATCTTTAGAAACCGCCAGTATACAATGATAATGAGGGTGATATGTATTATATGATTTTGATTTTTTGTTAAGATTATGGGTAACTTCAAGAGCCTTGAAATATCCTTTTACCGCAATATCAAAACGTTTTCTCTTTCTGAGCTTAGACCAAGCATTTTGAAGTCTATCAAGAGTTTTAGGCAAATCTGAACCAGAACAGTTAGGAACAGTAAGAGTCAGAAATATAAAATTATATTTATCCTGAATTTGATTTACTATCTGAACCATCTGACCAGAAATCTTTAAGGACTTACGCCAAGCACACATAGGACAAAGGCGGTCACGACAAAAATCAGCGTGTTCGAGCTTAGAACCAGAAAAGGAAAGATGTGTACTGCAATGTTTAGTATTATGTGACTTATTATCCAAGCCTAAACGTTTGTAACTTTTAGATAATATTTCAGAAAGTTCTTTTTTGGGCTGAAACTTTTCTTTAAGCTCCTTTTCAATTGATTCCATAAACTCACCGCCTTTAATTTTTATATAATTACTTTATTTCAGCCAATTAGAAACTACTGCCTTGCTTCGCCGTCAGTAGTTTCTAATGTATCAAGAAAAGGGCTGAAACCCTCTAAAAACTGAGGAAATCTTGACATTTTACAAAACGATTTTAATAAGCTTCTGGATAAGCAGTTCGGCGGGCTTCCCAGAGGGAAGCCCCGGCCGCACTACTTCTTAGATTCAGCATCGTGATTAATAATAGTTGTTGATTTTAAATTGGTCAATTGCTCCGATGCAGGCTTGAAGCCTGATTTTGTAAGACTGCAAATAGTCTTATAGCTATCAAACATATTTCTTAATTCCTCGTCGTGAACAAAGAAGAAAAATTTTTTAAGTTTTCTTTCTTTCAAATTCCCCTGCTCGTCCAAGATTGGTTTATACACTCTTACAAAAGTGATGCACCCGAACGCAGTAAAAGGATAATACATCAGGTAAGTATTTTCACGGATTGGCTTAGCAACACGGGAAAATATCTGTGATGTAGCAAGTATACAACGTCTAACCTTTCGTTGCTGGGTGATGATAGTAAGCATGTCCGGAGGGAAGTTCTTGCTCTGGTTACTGCTGAACCAGTTCTGAATTTCATCAATACAATCAATTTCCCCATAAATGCCATTTGTATCAAGTGTGAGTTCTTCCCACGTTGTAAGTTCGTAATCCTGCATCTTGCAAGAAAAATTACTTCTCACTTTGACTCTAGGATATATGGTTTTATACTTGCGTATCAGATAAGCCATAAGGGTTGTTTTACCGCTTCCCTGCTCTCCGCATAAAAGATGCATTCCATATTCTTTAAATGTGTTAGGGTCTATTGTTATCAAGTCATGTGCATATTGTTTCGGAAAATCTATAAAAAGTCTCCTTAATTTGCTATGCACTTTAAATTTCCCTTTTTCATTCTTTATGGGTTTGACTTTCTTTACTACTCTGTAATACAGATAAAACATAAAGACAAAGAAAGCGAATGGAGCAGTAACGCAGAATACTATAAAAATAACCTTTAAAACAAAATTAAGCATAAATTATCACCTGCCCATTGTAGGAATAAAGGACTTAACACGCAGAATTAAAGCCCAGATAACAGTAAAAGAAGAAAGAGAAAGAGAAAAACCAAGCATTACAATATAGTGTTCTACAGGAAGAATATATCCAACGTTAGTAAGAATTTTTTTCAAACCGTCGAAAGCGTCGGGAGGTATTTCCAAATTGCCAACGACAGGAAGAGAGAAAAAATTTATAATACCTGCTACAATGTTATCAAAAAAAGAAAGTATTGCATCAGTAATCATTATTAATCACCTCCAGAAGCAGAAGCAACACCATTTATAACATTAGGAAGAATTTTAGTTACTTTCCTGATAAAAAAGTACCAAGAAATTCCAGCTATTAAACTTCTTATAAAATTTCTGTAGGGTTCAATGACTGACCAATCCATTATACTAACCTTAATACCACTCAAAAAACCATTAAACCTTGTATTGCCTCTGAAATCATCAGGAAATTCAATGTTTAAATCTGGAGGAGTGTTTTTGAATTGGAAGTGAAGAAGAAAATCAACAATATCACCAATTTGAAAAACAAATCCAAATTTATCTTTTATAAGTTCCTTAGTATCTTGAAAAGGGTCACCTTCTGGGATAAAAAGAAATTTTAAACCGTCAAGAATACCATTTTTTAAATCTTCAAAAAATCCACCTATTGCATCAGCAATTTTTGAAGGTAAATCAAGTATATAACTTGCAACATCTTTCAGCTTACCTAAAATTCCTTTGCTTGTCTCTAACTGTTCCTTGTCTGGTGTTGGTTGTGTGGTAGGCTGTTCCGGCAGGGGTTCAGGCAATGCATCAGTCAATTCAAGCGATGAGTATATGATATATGGCTTTACATAACTAGACCAACTAGAGTTAGAATAAGTCTGAAAGCAGAAGAAAAAAGTACCAGTATCAGAAAAAAGATACTCAATATACGAACTATAGTCAAAATCAGTAACCCAAGTAGCAGTCAAAGAACCGTCATTGTTCATAACAATTCTGTGAACTGGTATAGTGTAGTTCATAGTGTAATGATTGGTTCGAGTATTAAAATAAAAAGTAGGAACTTCCGAGATAAAAAACACTATTAAGTCATTCTTTCCCCAGAAAACTATAAAATCATCAAAAACAGTCTTGCTGTTTTCCTCGACAGTCTTTCTGGCATTCTCTAAAGCTATCTTGCAATCTGGTATATATGCATCATTACCATAATAATAACAGCGTTTATCAGTGTTTGACGTTTCATCAGCGAAGACATTCAAAGGAAAGACACTGAAAATAAGGAAAGCACAAGTAAAAAAGATAATTATTCTTTTCATTTTTATGCTCCTCTTATAATACCAGTCAGGAAGTTCCAAGCCTTACGAAATCCAAGCACAAGCACAAGAAAAGATGCAAGTATAAGAAATACAGGTATATAATCAGCCCTGAGAATAGAGTTAATGGAAGACGAAGTAACAGTAGAGCCAACCAGATTAACATCATCAAAATCATATTTTGACTCAGGATAATAAAATTCTCCACTGTCTGTATACATATCATAGCTTGAATAAACAATGCCGGAAGTATTAGTATTACGATAATAAGAGTAATCCTTACTGAAAGTACTATACCAGCAGTCATTTATAAGTACAAAATTATGTGTCAAGTCTGACAACACATTTCCGTTATCTGTAACAGTGCCAGAAAACACATCAGACACACCAGTTAATATATAATGATAATTGTTATCATAACATTTTGTGTAAGTAACAAAAAATCTGTCCGGAAAATTTTCGGGCAGTTCGGGGAGTTTGGAAGTAAGAATACCCATAAATTCACCGCCTTAAAAAAATTTGGCGGTAACTGGAACGTCACCGCCTGAGCGACACAATCCATAAACGTTGTGCCGGATTTTATGCCCCCGCTATAGCACTACGGAGGAAACTCCAAGCCTTACGGAAGCCAAGGAATGCAATAACTGCTGGTGCAACTATCGGGATAAGTTCCTTAACTTCAACAAAAATTTCGGAAAGCATTGCAGAAGTTACACCGTTCCAAGCGCCTGAAGTTGTCTCAAGAAGTAACATTCCATTCATTATTCATCACCACCTTTCAAATATCTGCCGTCTTAAAAAAATATGTTAAAAAGTCTGTAAACAAGTTTGCATACAAACCAAAAAAAGACAGCTAGTATAAAAGAAGTACCCAGATAAAGAAATTTGTTAAGCAAACCGACATCAACCGAAGCTAAGTTTGACAGGTCAGCAGTTGTCATTGTTGTTGTTTCTGTTGTCACAAAATCCACCTCTGAAATCTCACTCACAAGCTCAGTAACAACTTCTTCAATTGTTTCAGTCGTCCAAGTTGTCAAATTCTCTTCTTCCACTTTCAGCCTCTTCTACGTTTTTGTGTTGTGTTAACTTTTTATATAGCTTTTGCGGTACATCAAAAATATAAAGAAGACCAGCAATAGTTATAAACCAACATATAAAATTGACCATTATTTTACCTCATCAAAAACCCCAGATAACAGCGTCATCAGATTTTTCAAGGAGTTCGAGGTTTTCAAGATAACCTTTATTATTCTTATCCACATCGATAAAATATCCTTTAAGGTTGCAAATCTCTCCTTTGATTTCCCCAAGAATATAAGCATATAAAGGAGATTTGTCATTAACAATAAACTCTTCTGTTGCTTTACCGTGATAATTCACATTGTTCTTTGCGACACTTAAAGTTAACATATCATGTGTTTCCTTAGTATCTTTATCAACATATGAACGACCACTTACACCAATAATTAACATCTTCATAATTTCTTTAAACACCTTTCATTTTTATTTATTCTCGATACAACATAAAGCCCGTGCCAGTTGCTACCCTCTGAACTCTCACCGTGCAATGCCTGCAATGTGTATTCTCGGCAATGCATTAAGCTCCGTGCCGGTTGCTGTTCTTAGGTTCTCACCGTGTTGTATTTGCTATATTAATAGTACTATTATGGTACTATTAGAAATTATAACAAGAAAAATAAAAAATGTCAATAGTTATTAGTGCTGAAATGGTACTAGTTTGTGACTAGATTTTTGTGCAAAAATATAGTATCATTTTAGTATCAAATAATTTAAGGGTGATA
>CAMWNQ010000126.1 GCA_947175655.1 uncultured Clostridia bacterium
TTGAGTTTGTGGTTATTCTCATTATAACAGATTTTGGCGGTTTTTTCTATTTTTTAATCGAACTCGCGTTCGAAAAGATCGAAAAGCGTCTGGAACAAGTTGTTTATTAAGAACAAACACTTTGAAAATCTGATAAAGGTTTATGACCGTCCGAAAGCGTTATTTTACTGCGACCCTCCGTATTTCAAGACCGAAAAATACTATGATGCAGAGTTTCTGAAGTCTGACCACGAACGCCTGAAATCCTGTCTGGATAATATCAGAGGAAAATTTATTCTGTCATATAATGATAATGAATATATTCGCAGTCTGTATAGCAAATATGAAATTATTCCGGTTGAACGCCAGAATAATCTTTCAAAAGGCTCGTATAGGGAACTGATAATAAAGAATTTATGATATATTTTTTTTAGAATAATCATAACGAATTCGATTAGATTACTGTAAAATAAATATATAATACAACGGACTATTTTTAACATCAGTTGTATCGGTGATTTACAAAGGATTATATTTTTATACCGAAAGGAATTTTAAAAATGGAAGTAATAAAGCATACAAAAACGCTCGGAACATTGATTGTAAAGCCTATTGAAAAGCAAACTGCAAAGAAAATTATTGTCAAAAATCATTATTCGCACAAATGGAATTCAAGCTTTGGCATTATTAATTTTGGCATCTTTAGAGATGATTCTGACATATGTCTCGGAACGGCGGTATTTGGAAAAATGATGAACTCACATTCTTTCAAATCAATTTCGGACGATTTGAAAGAAAATAAAATTCTTGAATTGAATCGTTTGTGGGTTGATGACTGTCTGGGACATAATGCAGAAAGTTTATTTATTGGGGCGTGCTTCAGAATTCTGCGTTCTGAATATCCGTATATTAAGGCAATTCAAAGCTTTGCAGACGGTCATTTAGGGTGCGGAACGATTTATAAGGCAACAAATTTTAGATATTTCGGCGTTCATAAAACACTGTTTTATGAAAATACAGTTGCAGGAGAAATTACAAATAATGCGGTAATGACAAACGCTGCTTGTACCGGAATTATACGTATGAACAAACAATGGTGTGAGGGTATTTTAAAGCCGTTTGTTGTAAATACATACCGATATATTTATCCCCTCAAAAAAATTAGCTTTAAACTCAAGGAGAAGCCATATTCTGAATATAATATAGGGAAAGAGTATCCGGCAGATTATATACATAATGTAAGATATATCTACCGTGCATTATGTCTTGCCTATATACTGGGATTTTCTGATGATTTTGAAGTACTGAAAAACTGGATTCTGAATCATCAGACAAAGGAAGAAATTTAGAATTATATGACGCTGGCTCTTCAGAATAAATATATTCTCCAGAGGGCTGAAAGAAATAATTTGAAGTATAAAATTGAGGAACTTTATTCAGTCTTCGTATGATTTTATAATGTAATAAGTTGTAATACAACAAATATATGACAAATAGCTGACAATAATATATAATATAACCATATATTAATTATTGTTATATAAAGGCGGTTATATTATGATTAAAATTCATCTCTCACGAATTCTTGGTGAAAAGCGTATGAGTCAGGCTGAACTTGCACGTCAGACCGGTATAGGACCATCAACGGTCAGCGACATCTACAACGAAATTACTGAACGTCTGAATGTTGACCATCTTGACAGAATGTGTGAATTTCTTGGCTGTGACATTACAGACCTGATAGAATATATTCCGAATGCCCAGAAGAAAACCGGAACATTTCTCATAAAAGAAGAACACGGCAACTGCAAAAAATAAATTCCTGAAATTATTGAAACGCTTCTGAAAGACCTCTGAAAAGTTTTTTTAAAGCGTTTTTTTATTTTTATTCCTGCATTGTTTTTTTCTATTCATTGTAATATTGCATAATCTATATATTAAAAACCACTCTTAAAAACTCTTCAACAGTGCTTTTTGAGTGGTTTTTTATTATACTGATTTTTTGTATTTTGGGTGCAAGATTACAATAAGATAATCATCATTTTCTGCGTCTGTTTTCAGTGAAACCGATTCAATAATTCCGAAATTTGTTTTGTTATCGTCACATCCGATTATTTTACCAATTTGAAAAATAGATAAATTCCGTGGATTTGCAGCTATGAAAATTTCAAACTGTCCGCACTGGTAATATTCTATGTCCCTGTTACAATGATTCACACGGACGCTTACTTAGGAGTTTAAAATGCAAATAGAAGTTTATGATATGCAGGCAATTGACAGTGAAATTTCTATCACTCTTGAAGCGGTCTGCGACAGCTTTTCAAGTCTGCTCTGGGAGATTTTTTACATTCCTGACAGCTGTTACATTAAAAGTATTTTTACCTGACTGAAGTACAAGCCAGCTTGAACCTGACACAAGACGGTTGATAATATTATAATCAATGCCGTTGCGTGTCAGTGTTACTGTTTTGTTGCCTGTTTTTGTAGTAATCGTAATAACATCACCTTTGAGAATTTCGCCTTTGATTTGCAGATGCTCTCCGGTTATGGAATTATTGATTGTCGGCGTAAAAGCATCATCAACGTCCTCTATCTTAATTGTAAATCCGGTTACATCTCCGTTGTTTTCAATAGACATATTACCGGTTCTGCTGTATGTTCCAAGAGGGAAGGGGACATCGTTTTCCGGAAAAGGAAAGTGAAATGCTCCTGTTATCTGCCTGTAATATGCATAAACCGGCGTTATGCTGTACCAGTAGATATCTGGACAGATGATACTGATTTGTCCTTTTGTTAGAGGAGAAAAATTATCCATTTCACAAGTTTCCACATAACCTTCCGTATACACATCAATATTTGATGTGCGATAATATATTTTTATATATCGGGAAGGTCTGACTACTCTGTAAAGCTGATGACGACGTTTTTCAATATCAATGCCACGCATTTCAAACTGAATGACTATGTTCCGCTTGTCGATGAAAGCGTTATTGAGATAGCTTCCGTTTATTCCGGCATAGGATGAGGTGCTGATTGTTCCGGCTGGCGGATTTAGATCCTCAATTTTCGAGATCATATACTGATTGCCGGTGGTGGTCATATTGATTTTCTTGCCGGTTTCGTTTTCTAAAATTAAAGTGAATTGCATGCTAAGACCTCTTTCCTGCGAATTGACTTTTTCAATGAAATGTGATATAATATGAACATACAAATTGAAATTTGTGGAGGTAAAAAATGAACAAACAAAAAGTAATACAATTGATTTTCAGTCCTACAGGAACTACAAAAAAAATTGCAGATGAAATCTGCAAAGGAATCTGTGAGAAATTTACAACAATTGATCTTTACTTTGAAATTGAAAAACAAACCATTGAAAGTAATGTTTTAATTATCGCAGCTATTCCTGTTTATGGTGGCAGAGTTCCACATATTGCAGTTGAAAGAATTATGAAACTGAATACTGCGGGCAACCAAGCTGTTGCAATTGTAGTTTATGGAAACAGAGCCTATGATGACGCATTGCTTGAATTGAAAGATACATTAGATATGATTGGTTGCAAAGTAATTGCAGGTGGTGCTTTTGTAGCGGAGCATTCCATGATACGAGAAATTGCAGCGGGAAGACCAGACAGAAATGATATAGAGACTGCATTTAATTTTGGAAAGAAAATTGCTGACAAACTGAATTGCAATGATACAAAGGAAATCACTGTACCAGGAAATTCGGGATATAAAGATAAAAAGCCTGCAAATGGAATGACTCCGAAAACAAATAAGGCTTGTATTGCCTGTGGTAAATGTGCAAAAGTCTGTCCTGTTGGAGCAATTCTTGCCGACGATCCAAAAAAACTTCCAAAAATTGTATTGGCTGTATGAGATGTGTGTCAATCTGTCCAAATCACGCAAGAGCATTAGCGAAGCCTGTTGCTCTTTTGGTTACCACAGTTCTTTTATCTGCGAAAAAGAAAATTGGTAAACCCGAGATCTTCATCTGATTATGCAAATAACTCCCAATTTTCAAAAATGAAATAGCAGTCATAAATTAATCTTTTTTACGTTTTCAATGCATTTCGTGTCTGCCTATATATTTCCAGCCGTGACAGTGATTTCGGACTATTATTGGTCTGATTCACTGTACGGCTGTTGTCATTATTATAGTTATTGATGACAGTACCGCCACAACCGCCATTTATCATCGCACCTGAAATTCCGTCCAGACTGTATAAAAGACCTGAATTCATTGTAATTTTCATTGCCTCGGAAACGCCTTCAATTGCTGCTTCTACATATTTTTTGCTTTTGTTTATACCCTCTGCAAGACCGTCCATAAAATCTGGCATCCAGCTTTCAAAGTCGGTAAGAGGTCCTTTCTCAGGAACGGAGAAGTGAAGATACTCCCATATAGAACGTGCAACGTCTGCAACAGTGTTGATGAGATCTGCCATCTGATAATTAATACCGTTTATAAGATTCTGCATAATGTCATAGCCCCACTGCCACGAGGAATTTACAATATTTCTGATGCAGTCAGCAGCAGAGTTCAGACCATCTGCTATTGTATTTCTGACATTCTGTATCCTGTCCCATACACCGTTTTTTATGTTCTCCCATATACTGAGAACTGTATCCTGAATTTTATACATAGAATGTCCGACTGAATCAGGCATAGTGTTCCAGACATCTGCAACGCTTGATTTTATGTTGTTTACGGTGTTTTTTATGCCATCTGATATGTTGTTCCAGGTACTTGAAAAAGAAGATTGTATGGAGTTCATAATACCCGAAATTACTGTCTTTAAGGTGTTAAATCTTGATGAGGCTAAACTGCTGACAGTTTCAAGGGTATTTTTTGTTGTAACTGAAACGCTGTTCCAGCCTGAATTTACACAAGCTGTAACAGATTTTATTGCTGAATCAACTGTATTTTTTACATTGTTCCATATATTTTGAATAAGTGTGAAAATCTTTGTAAGGAACTGTCAATGATATTTTTAATTTTTGACGTTATATTGTTTGCAAAGCCTGAGATTTTTTCTTCGACAATTCCTG
>CAMWNQ010000127.1 GCA_947175655.1 uncultured Clostridia bacterium
ATGCACTTGTATATATTATATCATCGCTTTCTGGCACTTCATCAAGTAAATCACTTTTGCTGTGAACTTTAATATATGGGATATTTTTATCTTCCAGACGTTTTATAAATTCTGTTTCCAGTTTATCAGGTATATCAGAACTCATTACAAATACAGCTATATCAGTTTTTTCAAGAACTTTCAAAGTTTTTTCAGAACGCATTCCTCCAAGTTCTCCAGTATCATCAAAGCCTGCTGTATCAATAATCATTACTGCACCCAATGGTAAAAGTTCCATAGCTTTATATACAGGGTCGGTAGTAGTACCCTTTATATCTGATACAAGAGATATATTCTGTCCGGTTACTGCATTTACTATACTTGATTTTCCGGAATTTCTTTTCCCAAAAAATCCTATATGTATTCTCTCCCCACTTGGCGTTGAATTAAGACCCATATAAAACATCACCTTTCATATTTTAACTGCCTGTTCTTTTATAACCATATATAGTGTAAATACAATTTCTTGTTTTTTCATAAGGAATATTATATTTCTTCATAATCTCAACAAATTCTGTTTCAGCATCATGAAGTATTTTTTTATATGCAAGAATTCCGCCTGATTTTTCATAGTATCTTGGCTTGACTTTCACCCATTCAATCTCAGAAAATACATAGAAATTAAAACTTTCCATATCATAGCTGTCAGGACTGTCGCATTCATTTTCAAGACTTGAAAAATAAATGTTATTCAAATCATCTTCGGATAAAAGCTTATAGATATATGGTGGTTCAAACGGCATTTCATTAATCATAGCATTTACAAATTCATTCCATTTTGTATTGTTCATATATGATACAAGCTGATATTTATTGATATATTTTTTAGTATCAGATTTTATTTTCTCTATATATTCTTCGTGATTCATAATTTTTTATATTATCTGTTATCCACTTTTTCAGGATACATATCATGATGTGTAAGACGGTCAAAAGCAACCTTTTCCCAGACTGTGTCTTTTCTTCCATAATTGCAGTAAGGGTCTATTGATATGCCACCTCTCGGAGTAAATTTGCCCCATACTTCTATATATTTCGGATTCATAAGATTTATTAAATCCTTCATTATTATATTAACACAGTCTTCATGAAAATCGCCATTATTTCTAAAACTGAACAGATAAAGTTTCAATGACTTGCTTTCAACCATTTTAACATCAGGGACATATGATATATATATAGTTGCGAAATCCGGCTGACCTGTTATAGGGCATAAGCTTGTAAATTCTGGACAATTGAACTTTACAAAATAATCATTTTCCTGATGCTTGTTCACGAATGTTTCAAGCACTTCCGGATTATATCCATAAGAATATCTGGTATCTTTAGCACCTAAAAGTGTCATATCTTTTGTTTCTTCTGAATTTCTCATAAATTTTTCGCCTCTTATTATAATTTATTCTTCGTATTCAACAGGGTCTTTAACTCCGTTTGATTCAAATGCATTTTTACGGTCTATGCAAGTTCCACACTTTCCGCATTGCTTATCTCCGCCTTCATAACAACTCCATGTAAGATGATATGGTGCATTCAGTTCAAGACCTTTTTTTACAACATCTTTTTTGCAAATATCAACAAACGGTGCAACTATTTTAAGCTGTTTTCCACTTCCGATATAGACAGCATCACCCATTGCCTTATTGAACTCGGGAGAACAATCCGGATATGCACTTCCTGCACTATCATCACTGTGAGCTCCATAATATATTACATCACAGTTCTTTGAAATAGCTATTGCTGATGCTGACGATATAAACAAACCGTTTCTGAATGGCACATAAGTTGAAACAGGCAAACCTTCTGTTTTTTTAATTTGTGAATTATAAGATTCGTGCGGTATTTCTTTTTCTGAATGTTCAAGCAGAGAACAATCTGAAAATCTGAACATCTCACTTAAATCAAGAAGTATATGCTCTACGCCGTAATATTTTGCCACTGCATCAGCAGACTGTATTTCCTTCGAATGCTTCTGACCATATGTAATTGAAAGTGATACAACATTATCTTTTCCATATTCATTAACAGCAAGTGCCAGACAAGTTGTACTGTCAACACCTCCGCTTGATAAAACAAGTGCTTTCATAAAAAAATTTCTCCTTGTTATTTTATATTTATTTCATTATAAGACGATTCTGTAAAGCAATTTCATTTTCAAAACGTCCCCTTAATGTTGCAGTATGGGTTTTTGATGTGACATTTTTTATGCCCCTTGCCGTCATACAACTGTGATGTGCTTCAATGATTACTGCAACATCTTTAGAGCCTGTAACTTTCTGCATTATATCAGCAATATCATAACCTATACGTTCCTGTAATTGTAATCTTTTTGCCGACATATCAGCAATACGTACTATTTTACTGAGTCCAAGCACTTTTCCGTGCGGTATGTATGCAACTGTTATCTTCATATCGTACATAAGTGCAAGGTGATGCTCACAGTGACTGAATACATTTATATCCCTTACTATTACCATATCATTATTATTTAATGGAACGTCAAAGGATTTATCAAACATCTCCGCTATTTCATCATTGGAATAGTTCATACCCTCAAACAATTCCTCATACATATTTGCAACTCTCTGCGGAGTTTCTTTCAGTCCTTCACGTTCAGGATTGTCACCAAGAGCCTTTAAAATGCCTTTTATATGATACGCTATCGCATCTTTATCGATTGCCATTTATTTTTTTCTCCTTTTATTTTTCCTGCAATTTTTGGATTTGAATATATCCACAAAGAAATCTAAAATGAACTCTATAAACTCTTCTATTATTACATCAAGCACAATTTTTAAACTCCTTTTTTATCAGGACTCCATATGAATTTATGTATCTGTAACTGAAAATTAACGTCATTCATTTTGTTTTCAATCATATATTCAACTGCTTTTTCTGGTTCAAGCTTTCCAAATACACAACTTAAATATACTGCACATTTTTTTGTGAGATTGCACTTTTTTATTATATCTCGGGTACATTCCAAATCTTCATAACTTCCGCATACAAATTTTACTGTATCATTTTCTTTAAGCGAATTATAATAATTTTTCATATCCATAAATTTTTCCATACAACTTGAAGGAGTCTTATAATCAACAGTAAAAGATGGACGTGGATTCATTTCATTATATTCACAAATATCTACAGAACCATTTGTCTCAATTTCTACTTCAAGACCACTGTTGCAAAGAAGTTCAAGAAGATTTTCTATGCCAGTCTGTATAAGAGGTTCACCACCTGTAATGGTAACATTCTTAACACCAGTTTTCTGAATATACATAAGAATTTCATTTGCTGTCATCATTTCTGCCGGACAGTCATCAAAATTCGCCCACAAAGTATCACAGTATGAACAGTTAAGATTACAGCCCTTGAATCTTATAAATACGGCAAGCTGACCTGCCTTTCTTCCCTCTCCGTTTATGCTTACAAATTTTTCGGCTATATGATATTTATTCATAATTTCTATTCCTCATAAACAGCACAATTATTAGGTGTTTCATATACATAAACACGCTTGACTTTAAATCCTGCTTCATTCAGTTTTACAAAAAAATGATGTGCAAAATTTTCAGCAGTTGGTCTGAAATCCACTTCCTTAATACTGAAATTTTCTGCTTTCAATGCCAATACTGTTTCAGGTTTAAGACTGTTTTTTTCATATATAAGAGTATGGTCAAAAGAATCTGCAAGAGCTTTTAATTCGGATTTAAAATCTCCGAAATCAACTATCATTCCCCTGCATTGTCCGTCTGATACAAGATTTTCTGAATATATCTCGGCAGATATTTTCCAAGTATGACCGTGAATATTACGGCATTTTCCGTTATATCCATAAAGAAAGTGGGCACTGTCAAAAGATGCCTCCGTTTTTAATATATACAATTAATCTCAACTCATCTCAATAAAATTAAAAGCTATGTCTGAATAATATAAATCGGACATAGCTTTTTTAAAGTTAAAGTCCCGGTTTTGTTTATTGACAGGAAGGTACAATTGAACTGTCATCGTTTGAAATATTAATTTTCATCACTGTTTTCATCATCATTATTTTCATTTGGCTGAACATCACTGTTATCCGGATTACTGTTTTCGTCACTGCTACTGTCATTATTTTCTGTTGGTTCAGGTTCCGTAACAGCAGGTGGTTCAATTGCTGGCTCTGTTTCAGTCACAATCGGTTCATCATCTGCAACAGTTGTAGTGGTAATTTCTTGCGGTTCATAATCAAGTTTTGCTGTAGTAACAATTTCTTCAGGCTTATAATAAACAGTAAGCTGTTTACCGTTTGTATTATCAATTACATCTCCTGCATATACTTCATTGCCATTTACTTCAAGTCGTACGATATGATTCGGCTCTGCATAATCATAGGAATCATCTTCAACAAATAAATAATTATCAATTCTTGCACTTGAAAGCATTTCTTTATATTCTGAAACAGTATATCCATAATAATCAGGAATAGTTACCTTTGCACTTCCAAGACTTACTTTTACTTTCATAACAGAACCCATATGGAAAGGTGTTCCGTTTTCAAGTTCCTGCCAGAAAATCTGACCCTCAACATAATCATCATTATATTCATATTCAGGTTCAAGAGTTATATAATCTGCATATTTTTCTGTAGTAAGTTCAATAAACTTTCCTACCAAATCTGGAACAATTGCATCCAGTACTTCTTCTGGCTCTATTGACTCTTCTGGAGCTGTTGTAGTAGCCTCAATTACATTGTCATTCATTGATGCAAAATTTACAGAAGATTCTTCAATCTCATCAGACGGTGAAAGTACATGCATAAGGGTTATGCCAAGAATCATAAGTATGGCAAAAAGAAGAATTCCTATAATAAGAGGTATTTTTATCTTGTCAATAGTATTGGTATTTACTTTTTCATATTCATAATTATCACTATTTGAATC
>CAMWNQ010000128.1 GCA_947175655.1 uncultured Clostridia bacterium
GGTATATACTATTAATAAAAAAGGGACACAACGTGTCCCTTAAATATTTTATTAACATTTAATTATCAAACTCAATCATTTTTGCAATATACTGCTGAATTGCAAGAGCATCATTAGCATCAAGACCATTTCCGCTGTTATGGACATCACCGTTTTCAATACCAAGAGGTTCAAGCATATTTGCATCAGAATTTCCGACATAAGAAGCTACTGCAACAACATCAGCAACATCAACCTTACCATCGATATTCGCATCGCCTTTAATCTCCCTGATATTTCCGACTTCAAAATCAGATTTTATAAGATTGATTTTATAGCCTTTTTCATCTTCGGCATCTATGATATATGTATATTTTCCAGTTCCAAGCTTATCAAAAAACATACCATAATCTATTTCAGGAAAGATAGTATAGGTTGTACTATTTGGTGATACTTTTTTCTCCTGAACAGTCTCACCGTTTCTCAGACATATTCTTGAAGAAATATTTTTTATATTATATTTTGAAGTGATATTGCCTTTCAGATTAAAAAATGAACCTTTTTTTAAGTTTCCGGAAGGAACACTGTAATCTGATATTTCAATTTTAGAATCTCCGGAAACATCATTAACTTCAAAATCAGATTTTACAAGAGTAACTTTATAGCCTTTTTCATCTTCAGCATCTATAATATATGTATATTTTCCAGTGTCGAGCTTATCAAAAAACATACCATCATCTATTTCAGGAAAGATAGTATAGGTTGTACTATTTGGTGATACTTTTTTCTCCTGAACTGTCTGACCATTCTGAAGACAGATTCTTGAAGAAATACTTTTTACATTATATTTTGAAGTGATATTGCCTTTCAGATTAAAAAATGAACCTTTTTTTAAAGTTCCGGAAGGAACACTGTAATCTAATATTTCAATTTTAGAATCTCCGGAAACATCATTAATTTCAAAATCAGATTGTATGAGATTAATTTTATAGCCTTTTTCATCTTCAGCATCTATGATATATGTATATTTTCCGGTGTCAAGTTTATCAAAGAACATTCCATAATCTATTTCAGGAAAGATAGTATAAGTTGTACTGTTTGGTGATACTTTTTTCTCCTGAACAGTCTCACCATTTCTCAGACATATTCTTGAAGAAATACTTTTTATATTATATTTTGAAGTAATATCACCTTTAAGATTAAAAAATGAACCTTTTTTTAAAATTCCAGAAGGGACATCATAATTTGATATTTCAATTTTAGAATAGGTAGGTGCTTTCTTTACTACAAAATCAAAATCTTCAATTATAACATCATGACCAAAAACATCTTTAGCACCAATAGTAAATTTATAATTGCCTTCAGTAAGCTTGTTAAGATTAAAGGAATTATTATTTTCTTCTGAAACAGTATATTTTTTCTTTTCACTTTCAAAAGACTTTTCGTTTTCCCAGATAACAGGATTTTCATTGTTTCCCGCTTCTTTTGTTATTGATGAATATACTTCTGTAAATCCGCTTTCAGACACAATATCATATGATACCGGAAAATCTCTTCCAAGAGCAACTTCTCCGGAAGGAAGATTTTTGTTTTCAACTTTTATGCCCGTATTTTCTCTTACTTCAAATTTTATTTTTTTAACATTAACTGTATAGTCGTCATAATCACCTGCATCAAGTGTGTAAGTATAAATACCTGCGTCCAGAGTACCTAAATCAAATACACCATCATCTTTCAAAGAAAATTTATCAGATTTTATATTTTCTTTCAAGTAACTACGTACAACTTTATCCTCTATATTTCCATCGCCCTCATATATCATAGAACTTACATAATCCAAATCCTGAACCGATACAATATCACATTTAACAATGAAACTTTTTCCTTTTTCCACTAATTCAGGAGGAAATGCTTCATTTTCATATGATATGCCACTACCTGAAGGATTCCCTACTGTAAACACAGACTGCATAACATTTACATAATTTCCGTCCTCAAAAGACGCTTCAACTGTATAAATATAACGTCCCTTGGCAAGAATGTCAAAATAAACAAAATCATCAATATCTTTAAGGTCATATTCCTTTGCATTTACTTCTTTTATTACTTCCTGTTCAACATGATGATTAAGACGAGATATTTTGACACAAATATTTTTTATAGTTTTCTCTGAAGTTAATTTTCCCTTGATAACAAAATACTTACCTTCCTCAATTTCAGATGGCATATTGTAATCAGATATTGTTATACCTGAGTTTTCATAAACAGCATATCCTGAAACAGGAATACTTGAAAAAAGCATTGTACAGCTCATCAAAACACTTAAAACAGATTTAATTTTTTTTGCATTCATTTTTTATCCCTCTCCATTATAAAATATTTGCTATTATCATTTATATCACTTTTATCAAAAAAAATCAAGTGTACAACTAATATTTATCGACAATAGCATAAATATTTTTTCTAAACATTGTTTTTTTATCTATTTTTACAGTAACTACCATTTTTTGAAAATAAAATAATTATCTTTTGTTAATTTGTAATTGTAATTGACTGACTACCCAACCATTTATACGCACTTTCAAATTCTGATATGGTGTATTCCGTAAGACCATTTCCTGAAAGAACATCAGCAAGTATAACTGTATTTTTATTTTTATTATATCCTACAAGCACAGAGCAGTGTTCATTTCTTTTCCAAGTAAAATTATATGTACCTGTTCCGGGTTCAGTATAGTAAGTACCTCTCTGAAGAGTCCATGTTGCACCATAAGTACGTGAAGAAGTACAATTCATAGTAATCCATACAAGAACAGGATTGCCATTATCAATCTCGTTAAATAATTCATTTATATCAGCACCGGTAATATTATTTATATTGTAATCATTTACATTATGAGCTGAAAAATAATTATTTGCAGTTCTTACAATAGCATTGGCATAAGCACCATAAGAAGATGAAGAATCTGGCGTTCCTATAAAAGCATAGTTAGGGTCTGTACTTCCTATACTTCCTCTCGGCATAAAGTTTCCAGCAAGATAGTTTTTTCCGGCATCAGTAAATCCCAGATAATTCATAAGTGTAGAAAGAGCCGTTACCTCACAGCCAGTAGGGAGAGGAGAACCTCCTATATATGAATTCTGTGGAATGTTTACAACAGGAAGCACCTTAATTCCCGAACCACGATATGAAGAAACATAGTCTTTATTAAGATATCCTTTCTGATTAAGGAATTTAACCTCAAGCCAATTTCCTTTAAATCCTACAACACTTAAAAGTTCACCTCGATAAGCTGTCCCTATACTGTCAGAAACTTCAAAATCTTCTGAAATATATTGATATACTCTACTGTCTGAATTAAGCTTTACAGTATCTGAAATATTATTAAAAGAAATTCTGTAATCATTCATATTATATTTTTCACACACGTTTTTGAACTCAGATGATTTCACAACGTCAAGAAAAACAGAAAAACGACTTTTTCCACTCTTAATCTTAGAAATATAATTATCTATTTCTGCCTGTGAAGGTTTTCTGCAAAGTATTCCTTCATAAAGACAGGATATATAATCCGAATCAGCACCATTATTGTCACTGAAACGGTAACTCATAAGATTAAGTGCAAGTTCATCTATAGATTTGGATTGCCCTTCTATTTCTTTTATCATACTACTGAGTTCATCATCTGAGACATCAACCTCGCAAGCTTTCACATAAAGATTTGATATGAAATCAGAAATATTTAATTTCGGAATTTCCGTAACTGTAGTAGTTATTACAGTTGTAGTAGCAGTTGTTGTCGCAGTTGATACGCTTGAATCTGTTGAAGTTGTATTTATTTCTGTAGTTGTAGTAGTGGTTGTTGTTGATACTGTTGATGATGTTGTTGCAGTTGTAATGATAGGGTCTTCTATTCCGAAATTATGATAATTGTCAACATAATCCCTGAGAGAAACCTGAATATTCTGTGCTGATGATGTATAAGCATAATAAGCAAGAACTAAAGAGGCATCACCTGCATCTATTATATCATCACCGTTTATATCTGCTACTTCATTACTAAGTGTAGGTTCTTCATTACTGGCAATACGAGCATATTCTGCCAGAATATCAGAAGCATCACCAGCATCTATTTTACCATCATTATTTATATCTCCTAAATTATAATCCTGTAACAAAACAGAATAATCCGAACAGCTTACAATAATTTTATTCATACCATCCGAACCCCATAAATCCATACCCCATACAACCCATACTTCTCCGTAACTGGTATTCCACCAACAAGAACCCGCAACGTTCATATCTGAGTAGTATTCATTGGTATTATCATTTCCCTCACCGTACCATTCAGAAAGCTGATTACATATGTTATCATAAATATCGTTTAATTCTTCTTCACTGTAAATAAATTCTCGCATTTGTGTTTCAGTATTATAATATTCTCCTATATTATAACCATAGTTAATAAGTGGGTCATTGTTACCCTGTTCGGAATTTACTGGATATGCAAATTCCGTAAACATAAAAGCCTTTGCATCTATATTAAATTCAGGAAGAGATTCAACTAAATAATAATTTGTATATTTGTTGTATTTGTTATCATAAGACAATATAGAATGTTCAATAGCATGTATATCTCCTTCAATAACTTCATTGACATCTGATACTTTCATACCACACTTAATATCTGAAATTATATTTCTTTCTGTATTTTGATAATTAATACTAACATTATCAGACAATGCATATGTAAAATTATTAAAATTTGCAACTGTTCCAGAAATAATTGATACAGATAAAACACCTGCCATTATTTTTTTAATATTCATTTTGTAATCTCCTTTTTTATATTAATTATAGTGCGACCACCCACATCTACACTTCTCTATTCGTTCGAATCGTCAGTTCTGTATAAGAGAGCTAAGTAAAGCTTCTACAGAGAAAAGGAACACTGTTCTCACTTTTAACCATACT
>CAMWNQ010000129.1 GCA_947175655.1 uncultured Clostridia bacterium
CCTATAAACAGTATATCACATTATTTTAATAATGTAAATAACTATATTGGATTGCCTCATATCAGTGAGGATATACGTCTGCAACTGCCGTTATAACAAATTAATCCACCGCCTAAAAAGACGGAGGATTACTTATATGTTCAATTCAATTACTTTACTTCAAAAATTCTGATATTTTCTGCTGAAATTTCCGTTTCACCAAGAATTATGTCTTTTATAGAAGCTGCCTGATTTTTATCAAGACCTTCCGTTTTCACAACTACCTTTGCACTTTCACCGTCGAGATATGCAACACAGTCTTCAAATCCCTGTAATTTCACAAGAGATTCTATTGTACCTTCACTTTCAATAAGCTTTGATACTTCTACAGCATCAAGAGCCTTTGTTACCATTTCATCTTCTGTAACATCTCCGCCTCCCATTATAGTCTGAAGAGTCTGTACAGCTTCATCACGGTTGTTCATTTTATCCAGTCTTGCCTGTGCGAAATAATCAGAAGACTTAAGCTCCGATACATCTTTATTGACAAGCTCTGTTTCGCCATAATTTTCAGTATTTTTATCCTGCATATTTAGTTCGTCAGTTGA
Source organism: uncultured Clostridia bacterium (assembly GCA_947175655.1). Classification (GTDB taxonomy): domain Bacteria; phylum Bacillota; class Clostridia; order Oscillospirales; family Ruminococcaceae; genus Ruminococcus. The sequence continues at coordinate 588 of CAMWNQ010000129.1, forward strand.
TACTGGAAGTGTACCGCCTTTTAAAGGATTCGGTGCAGTAACATAATTTACATAAACTGCTATTCCGAGCATAAGAGTAAGACATGACATTATTATATGCTTCTTTCTGATAATTAAAGTTGGCTTTTTCATTTAAAAATCTCTCCTTTTATAGATGTTAATTTGATTATTTTAACTCTGTAATATATATGCTGTATGTTGAAAGTCCAAGCACTGTTGAAACTGCATTGTATACCTTTTCTTTAACTGCCGGACTTGATGCACCATCACAGGCTATAACAGCACCTTTTATCTGAGGATTATTTACAGTCTCCAGCAAAGGCATTTTATCACGTCCTGACATAACATAATTTTCATCTGTTTCAGTTTTGTTATCAGATATAATCTTTTTACCCTCACGTGCATATATGTAAAATTCCTCACCTTCAAGCATTATCATTACTTTTACATTTCCTACTCCCTCCATACTTTCAAGAAAATCTTCAAGACGTTTTTCTGTTTCCTCCAGATAATTATACATAAAAGGCTTATTTTCAGAAATGTTACTGTTATCTTTGGAAGAACTTTCAGGAATAAATGATGAAATCATTATAAAAATCATTCCAGCTATTCCAATGAACATAACTATTTTTGATGCCTTTTTATTCTCTGAAATCCTCGTAATTAAATCATTGACTTTCATTTATAACTTCCGTTTCCTCTCCTAGATTTTCTTTTATTATCTTTTCGGCATACTGAAAATTATCTGTGCCAATTCTGACTTTATTAATAGATATGCCATAAGAATCTGAAATATTAATATCTGTCTGAATAAAATCAAAACTTATCCCATTTTTTTTCAGTTCATCTGATAATACCGCTGATATATTTTCCGAGACTCTCTGTGCAAGTTCATTGTTATATACTTCCTGAGAATAATTTTCAGAAAGTTCAGTTTTCGGAATATCTGGTAAATCAAAAATATATTCATTTCTTATAAATGGTGAAAATACTGATATAAGAAGTATCAATGATAATACAAACTTAACCTGTTTGCAAAGATTTGTCCCTGATATGAGATTTTCACATATATTCAATGCCAGTGATACTATGCATACCGACAATATCATTGCTTTCATAAAAAAATCCTCTTCTGAATAATTCTAACTGATATTTGTCTTCATAAGTACAGCCGTGCTTATTATAAACAAAAGTGAAAAGCATACTATTATACTCAGTATGATGGAAAGACCGTTTTCAAGACTGTTCATAAGCTTGACGACATTCTGAACCGAAAACATCTCCGCAACCATTCCACATATTTTTATAACAAATCTGAATGCTATCACTTCAATTAATGGTGGTATAAATATAAGCAAAGATGCTATAATTCCAGCCATTCCTGCTGTTCCTTTCAGTACTCCTATACTTCCCTTTAAAGTTGTATATGCATCTGATACTGCACCACCTATTACCGGAACAAATCCTGATATTACAAACTTTGCCGTCTTTGTTGCAAATGTATCTGTAGCTGTTCCTACAATATTCTTCAAAGTCAGAAATCCTACAAATATACTGGTGCATACGGTCAAAATCCAGTTCATAGACTTACTTATAAATTTTGTAAAGCTCCCAAAAAATGACTTGCTGTAGATACTGTCTGTTACTGCAAGTGCAGTAATCATTGAGAGCGCCGGCAGAAGATAGTTTCCAGAAATCCATACTATAAACTGTGATATTCCAAGAACAATAATATTATAAGTACCCAGAGCTGATATATTTCCGGATAATGCACATATTGATGCAAATATGGGTACAAACAGATTTATAAATTCTCCGCATTTTATAATAGTTTCTGATATTTCTGAATAAAGTATCAGCAAAGGTTCAGTAATTACAGCTGTTGCAGTCAGAACGCTTATAATATCAGCTGTATCATTTTTAACTGATATTGCAGAACTGTTTACACTTTTTATAAACGCCGAAAATATTATTATTGCTGTTATCATTCCGAAAAGCAGAAAAGGTGCTGTTATCCTTGAAATAAAAACATTATGTATTCCCTGAAAAATATCTTCAAAGGTAAGATTGCCTATATCATTAAGACGGTATATTATATCATAACTTTCAAGCAGACTGTCAACTTCACTGTAAATTTCTTCTATATTCATCAGTAATTTTGCCTTCCCATATCAATTTTTATATAAATTCTGTTATTATGTCCACAAGCGATTCTATAAACGGAAGTGACATCAATATTATTAAAACTCGTCCGAAAAGTTCCGCTGATGAGGCTATTGCATTTTCTCCGCTGTCCCTGCATATATCAGATGTAATCTGTGTTATAAAACATATCGCCATAGCTTTGAAAACTATAATTATATATCCCTCATTTACTCCAGATTCTGTAAAAAGTTCCGAAGTCTTTTCAAGTACAGGTGAAATTATCCCAACCGCTCCGGCAAATATTATTATACATACTCCGAGCGATATCATCATTGACTGTTCCTTGCAATACTGTTTCAATAATACTGAGAGAACTGCTCCGGCAATGCAGAATCCGCTTACTGCTGTAATATCGTTCATAACCATTATCAATTACCATAATCCGAAAACTGTTTTTACTGTTTCAAAAAGAGTCCCTATTTCCTGAACAATTATAACCAATACAACTATAAGTCCTGCAAGAGTAGTCATCATTGCCTGTTCCTCTCTTTCAGCACGCTTCAATACCAGACTAAGAACAGCTACTATTATGCCTACACCTGCAATTTTAAATATTAAATCTATATCCATTTTTATACTCCTGAGCATTTTTAATTTATAATATAATTATTCCTGCCATAACTCCGGCTATTATTCCAAGGGAACGATATAGCTTTCCCTTTTGTTCATATTCAAAACAGCGTTTTTCCTGTATGCTCTTTAAATTTTCTTTAAGCATAAGAACAGATGAAAGCTGTCCTTCAATGTCGCTGACCCCGAACACCTCAGAAAATGATATTAATAATTCCTTTTCTTCATCTCCCAGTGAATAATCCTTCTCAACAGCCTTTACCCATAAACTGCTGAAACTTTCACCACTGAATTCTTCTGGAAGATTTTTTATAAAATCAAGCTTTTCAAAAGTTCTGCTTGCCTTAAGTTCTGAAGATATTTCATATACACTAAGACTTCTGTATTTTATAAGCATTCCTATTCTGTTTATCATTTCTATTATTAATGTACAACTTTCACAGCGTTTTTTTAGATTGTCCGATGCTCTTATGCCAATTAATGCCCCGAATATGACAACAAATATTATTTTCATATTATTCTCCTGATGTCTTTTATCTTTCCAGCATCAGAACTTCCAGACATTATAATAGCATAATCAAAAACGCCCGTTTCCACAATATCTCTTAAATGCTTTCTTTTTATAAGATTCTCATAACTGTCAGCGTGTGCTGTAGATATGAATTTCACTCCGCATCCTGCCGATTTTATTATCGCCTCTGCATCTCTTTCTGTACCTGTTTCATCACAGAATATTATCTCAGGTGACATTGAACGTACAGCATTTATTATTCCATCAGCTCTTTCAAAACCATCAAATATATCAGTATTTATGCCGACATCATTCTGAGGAATTCCGTCCCTGCAACCTGCAATTTCGCCCCTTTCATCAATAAGTGATACTATGTACTTATTACCACACAAACGGCATAAATCCCTTAAAAGCGTTGTTTTACCCGATGCGACACTACCACAGATTATAATACCACAAGGACTGTTTTTTAATAATTTACTATATATCCTGTCACCGCAACCCTTAACTTCTCTTGGTATTCTGAAATTTATCCCGTTTATGTATCTCATAGTTTTCAGGTTATTACATCCCTGTTCAGATGATGATACAAGTGTTCCGGAAAGACCCGCTCTTATGCCATATTCTATAGTTATAAAGCCGTCTGCCAGTTCCTTTGTATGACTGTATATTGAATAATGACAAAGCGACTTCAATATTTCATTGACTTCAAAAAAGCTTGTCCTGTTACAGTTAATACATTCTTTTTCAAGAAATCCGAAATTATCAATACAGAAACTTTCACCGAAAAGTGTCACACAAATTGGTCTTCCTGTTCTTATGCGTATTTCCGTCACGTTTTTCATATCACTGTCACTGACCTTTTTTATATTATCTGCAATCCTTTCCGGAAGATATCTGCATATTGTTTTTATAGTGTCATTCATTTTCAAGTCTCCTTTTTATTTGTTAGTCAATTTATATGCAGTAAAAATATTTTTTATTACTCTATTTTTCAGTTGACTTTTTCGCTATATTATTGTATAATTT
>CAMWNQ010000130.1 GCA_947175655.1 uncultured Clostridia bacterium
AACACTATTTGTCAAGTATTTATGGTGTCCCTACTTGAATTTTATGGTGTCCCTATTTGAATTTTATGGTGTCCCTACTTGAATTTTATGGTGTCCCTACTTGAATTTTATGGTGTCCCTACTTGAATTTTATGGTGTCCTTTCCATTTAAAAAAGTCCTAAAAACCGTAATTTTGCGTATGCCGTAATCAAGTAAGTAATCAAGTAAGTAATCAAGTGGTTAATCAAGTCTTTCAATCAAGGGAATTTTGATGTGACCAATTGACTGAAAAAAACCAAAAATCGTAATTTTAAAATCACCATAATCAAAAAAGAAAATAAGTAGGAAATCAACTTATAAATTACTTGAATTTTATGGTGTCCCTTAAAAAGAAATCTTAAAAGATTTCCCAGAAAATAAAAACACCTCACTGCTATAAACAGTAAGGTATTAAAAACAAATCAATAAATATCAGATATATTTCATTTTTTACCATTCAGTAAGCTGGATGGTTTTTTTTTATTTTCTGGAAAAAACTGCTGAAAAACCTTTCTTTCAAGTGGAGACGTAAGGAACTTCCCTCTCTTATATAATGTTGCCATTCTTTCAGCTCTGATGTGTGCAGCAGTTATAGAGATGTTACAAGCTTTGGCTATATCCTCCGGAGTATGTAAATCAAGTCCCCATAAAATACAAGCGGGGGCTAAAATTCCAATGGCAAATCGTTCCGCTTGATATTCACTTTCACTATTAATGCCGAATGTTCTGTAGTACTTTCCATTATGCATTAAATGTCCAAGATAGATATGACCCAGTTCGTGAGCTATCGTATAGCGTATTTCTGCTGTAGTACTTCCCTTCCGTACGATTATATACGTATTTCTTTCATCCGCTATGGTACAACCTTTTTGACTTGCATCTAAAATACCTGCTTTGTCAATTCTTACTTCAATCCTAAGTTCTGACAGGATTGGGCTTAAATTAACCGGTAAGTTGCTTATATGATAATCCAATAAAAAATTCCATGATGCATTTCTTGCATCTTTGTATACTCCATAGTTGAGCATAAACATCACCTCAACTAAATTCTACAATTTTCGAGTGATGTTGTCATTGCAAAAAATATGGAAAAAATATTTCCATTTTATGGAATTAAAAAATCAGATTATATAACATCTCCCCCGTCTCTACAGGCGGGGGAATTCTTGTTGATATTTGTGTAATTAAAAGTCAGGTGGCAGGTCGTCTTTTATCAGTTCCAGTTTTTTTAGCTCTTCTGGTGTAGCCTGACGGTTTTCGTATGCGCCGTCTGTTCTGCGTGCAATAAGTTGTCCCTGAGTCATACGAAGCGTTGGGCTTGGCTTTATATTAATGTCAGACCTTTTCATACTGTTATCTTCCTGCTGTTTTTTTGCATCGTCTTTATGGACAATATCACGCAGAAAATCCAATACCATTTCACGTTCGCTAGATCTAAGCTTTAGCCAACGTTCTAAAATATCCTGCTCCATTTCCTGCATTGACATTTGTTTTGCAAATTGTTCTATCGGTTCTGCTTTGCTTGGTTCTCGACCTAGCAGATAATCAACTGTAACACCATAAAAATCAGCAATTTTTATAAGAGCTTCAATTGATGGTTTTATAGTATTATTTGGACGTTCATATTTTTGGTATGAGCTTAAATTAATGTCTAAAATTGTGGCAAGTTCTTGTTGTGTTAAATGTTTCTGTTGACGCAGTTCTTTTAAAATTTCATTTGTTTCCATTATATCACCTCCATTTCGTTATATATATTATAGCAAAATATTGCTACACTGTCAATAGAAATACGCAAATAAAATTCTTAAAAAGCTTTAAAATAGCAAAATTATGCAATTTATACAAAAATCATCAGCAATATTTATGATATCTTTTAGCAAAAAGATGCTAAAATGTTATTGACGAATTAGCAATATTATGCTATACTATAATCACAGCAGGAACACCGGGGAAAACCTAAACGGGAAGTAAACCGCAGAGGAAAACTTAAATGAGTTTCTGCTTAGAAATAAAAAAAGAACCTTGGCAACAAAACAAAAAATTTTAGAAAGGAGGTGAACTTTATGCAGAAAATAACAGATACTGCTAAGATATTTTCTCAGTGCCAAGAAATGAGAGAACTCACTCATCAGGCTTTAAAATTATACGTTCCAAAAGAAATGTACGACTATATCTGCGGAATGGTTGATATGGCACATACCTTTGGTATGACAGCAACCCAGCAAGATAACAATTCTGATAATTAACAAAAAAATCCCCGGCGTAAAGCACGGGGAAAACAAAAATATCTTAGTAAAATTATAACATGAAAGAAGTGAAATGTCAAGTGGAAAATAATAAAACACACTGGAAAAAATTAACAAATCCTAACTATCTGGGAAACTATGCACTCCCAGTAGACGGCGGAGACCTGATAGCAGTGATTGACTATGTTTGTGAAGAAAAAGTGACGGGCATCGGTGGAAAGACTGAAAACGAAATTGTTGCACATTTCAAGGGCGGAATAAAGCCGATGATTCTCAACAAGACCAACATGAAAACAATTCAGAAGGTATGCAAATCACCATATATTGAGGACTGGCGAGGCTGTGCAATACAGATTTACTATGATTCGACCGTAAGATTCGGACGTGAAACAGTAGGCGGACTTCGTATCAGAGATTTTGTTCCGCAAGTAGAATTAAGTCTGATTTGTGCAGAATGCGGAGTAAAAATAACTGAATCCTTTGGTAAAAAGCCAAAATCAATTGCGGAATATACTCGCAGAAAATATGGCAAGGAACTTTGTGCGGACTGTGCAGGAAAAGCAAGGACTGAGCTCGAAAAACGTAAAGCTCCAGACCCTTTTGCAAATAAGGAGGATAAAAACAATGAATAATAATCTTAATTCAGAGAACTACTTTTCAGCAGAAAATAATCGTTTATATATGGGTTCATCCCAGTTCAAGGCATTCCTGAACTGCGAGGCTCAAGCACTTGCTGAAATCAATGAAGAATATAAAAGAGAGACAACAGATGCACTTCTTGCAGGTTCTTACATAGATGCATTCTTTGAAGGTAAGCTTGATGATTTTAAGGCGAAAAATCCCGAAATATTTACTAAATCAGGCGAGCTGAAAGCGAATTACAGAAATATTGAAAATATCATTGAGAGAGTTTGTAGAGACAAGCGTTTTATGCAGTATATGAGTGGTGAAAAGCAGAAGATTTTTACAGGCGAAATTGCTGGAGTGCCGTTTAAAATCAAGGTTGACAGCTTTCACCCGTTCGCTATAGTCGATTTGAAGTGCGTGCGTGATTTTCAGCCCGTGTGGAACGCTCGTGAAGGTATAAGGCAGCACTTTGCACTGTACTGGCGATATGACATTCAGGGTGCGATATACCGTGAAATAGTTCGTCAGAATACAGGAGAAACATTGCCATTTTACCTCGCTGTATGCACTAAGGAAAAGGCTACAGACCTTGATTTAATTTGTATCGATGACAGTTTTCTTGATAATGCACTGAATGACGTAAAGGCTCTTGCACCACGTTTTCAGCGTATCAAAAATGGTGAAATTCAGCCGGAAAAGTGTCATGAATGTGATTACTGCAAATCAATTAAGAAAATTATATCTCCTGTTTATCTTTCGGAGCTGTGTGGCGACATCTTATAAACAAATATTGTAATTAAACTTAGGAGATTAAAAAATATGGTTAAAATTGAAGACAGCTGTGTTGACTGCGGACTTCCGTGCTTAGGCAAAAATTGTCCTTACGCAGAAGAAGCACACTATTACTGCGACAAGTGCGGAAAAGAAGATATACTTTATGAAGTGGGTCATCAACAGCTTTGTGCTGAATGTATACTTGACTTATTCTGTACCGTGGAAGGCTCAGATATATAATAAATTAATTATATGCAGGGGGCTTTAATGTCCCCTGTAAAGGAGGTTTAAATATATGGCTACAAAAAAATATTATTGGATTAAACTTAAAACAGATTTTTTTGATTTAGAAACAATCGACTGGCTTATGTCTCAGAAAAATGGCTGTGAATATGTTGTGCTTTATCAGAAATTATGTCTGCTTACTGCAAATAAAGGCGGTAAACTTGTTTCAACAATAGGTGAAATTATTATGCCTTATGATGCAAATAAGATAGCAAGGGATACGAAATTTCCATTTGATACCGTTGTTGTTGCCCTTGAATTATTTAAAAAAATAGGTCTTATTTATGAAGAAGACAATGGTATATTAAAAATTCCGTATATTGACGAAATTGTGGGTTCTGAGTCTGAATCGGCACAACGTGTAAGAGATTTCAGAGCAAGAAAAGCAGCGTTACAATGTAACACAGATGTAACGAACAATGTAACAAATGTAACATTACAATGTAACACAGAGATAGATAAAGATTTAGAAAAAGATATAGAGACAGATTTAGATTTAGATATAGATTTAGACCCAGCTAACGCAGAAAAAATGCTGAAAATGTATCAAAAAATATGTAAATCATTACCAAAAATAAAAAAATGCAATAAATATGATATAAAACATGCAAATATAATTGCAAAAAAATTTTCAGATGATGATATAAAAGGAGTTTTTGAGAAGGCTGAAAGAAACATTTTCCTTAAAGGTCAGAAGAAAGATAATAAAATGGATTGGAAAGCTAATTTCCATTGGATTATAACACCAGAAAACTTTCAGAAAATTTTTGACGGAAAGTATGATAATGACGAAGAGGAAGAAGACGAGTACGCTAAATTTTATAATATGTTTTAATTTTATGAAAGAAATTACAATATTTTACGTAAAATTTACAATAGACGAAAAACTGCCTAGCCTCAATGAATACATAGATAAATATTATG
>CAMWNQ010000131.1 GCA_947175655.1 uncultured Clostridia bacterium
TATGTTCCGGAACAACTTGAGTTTGATATTAATATTGATTCTGACAACAAAAAAATGAGTGTAAAAAATAAACATAATTTTTCATCGCCTCTCTCGTTAAATAAAAAAAATATTAACTTTTACAATTTTGATGACGAAAAAGACATAGGGAAATATACTATATATATCCCTGAAAACAGGCTGGACGAAATAAATATTTTAGTTAGTTTTTCAGATGTTGAGTGTTCTGATTTAAATGCTGACAAAATCAACATTGAATCTTCATTCGGAGCGTTTAACTTTGATAATATAGAATGTGATGAATTAGGTATTGAAAACTCCTTTGGATATTTTGGATTAAATAAAATTAAATGTGATGAGGCAGTTTTAGAAAATTCTTTTGGTGAATATGTAGCTGATAACTTAAAAATAACAAAATCCGGAGATTTAACAAATTCTTTCGGAGATATGAATATTAATCTTTTGGGAAAAAATTATAATATATCAGGGAATGTTTTTCTTGGAAGCTCAGATGTATCAGTAAAAAAATCATCTAAAGACGTAAAAATAAGATACGATTCTTCTTTTGGAAATATAAACTTTGAAAATTAATTAAATGGAGGTTATTTTTATGAAAAGACTTTGCAAAAAGAATCAAAACAAAATGATTTGTGGAGTATGTGCAGGACTTGCAGATTATTTAAATGTTGATGTAACAGTAGTTCGTCTTGTATGGGCAATTCTTATTTGTGCTGCCGGAACAGGTCTTTTAGCATATATTATATGTGCTATCATTATGCCTGAAGAATTCTAATTGACAATCATAAAATTATAAAAAACGGGACACGATTTTATAACGTGTCCCTTATTTTTATTTTAAATTCTGTTCAAGTCTTTTCATATCCCTGAATTCTGAATATGTCATAAGTATTGCTACAATTCCTGCAAGAAGGTCAGCTATAGGTCCACTATAAAGAATACCATCAATTCCCATAAAGACAGGAAGTATAAGCAAAAGCGGTACAAAGAAAATAATCTGTCTTGTAAGTGATAAGAATATACCCTTTACCGGCTTTCCTATTGAAGTAAAAAATGTTGATGAAATAGGCTGAATACAGTTAAGCCAAGTAAAAAAGAGAAATATTCTGAAAAATCTTTCTCCAAATTCAAAATAAAGTTCCTCTCCGTCACCAAATACAGAAATAATCTGTCTTGGAAATACCTGAAATGCTACAAAAGAAAGTATTGAAATAACTGCACCTACCTGTATCGCAAGACGATATGCTTCTTTTACTCTGTCATATTTTTTTGCTCCATAGTTAAAGCTTTCAATAGGCTGTGTTCCCTGCCCCAGTCCTATAACTATTGAAAATATCAGCTGGAATACTTTCATTATTATTCCGGCACAGGCAAGCGGTATTGATTCACCATATTCAGAAAGTGTACCATAATGTTTAAGTGAATTGTTTATAACAATCTGAACAACCATAATTGCCAGTTGATTAAAACAGGATGCCATACCGATTGATATAATCTTTCTTGTATATGTAGGACTTATTCTGAAATGCTTGGATGTAAGAGAAACTGTCTTGAATTTAAAAAGATATGCAATTACAATAATGCCTGAAATAACTTGTCCTATTATAGTAGCATACGCTGCACCTGCCATACCCATATCAAGAACCATAACAAAGACAGCATCAAGAACAGTATTTATTACAGCTCCTACTAAACTGCATATCATTGTCATTGCAGGACTTCCGTCAGCACGTATAAGATGACCTCCCCCAGTAGTCAGGACTAAAAACGGAAATCCAAATGCTGTTATTTTTACATACTCCTGTGCATAAGGAAGAACATCATCAGGCGCTCCAAACGATTTTAAAAGCGGTGTAAGAAAAATAATTGTAATTACTGCAAGTATAATACCGCTCAGTGAAAGCATAATAACAGAATTTCCTATATAATATGCTGATTTTTCTTTCTCTCCTTTTCCCATAGAAAGATTAAAGCAAGATGCTCCGCCTATTCCAAAAAGAAGTGCAAGTGCTATACAAGACGTTGAAAGTGGAAACGCTATATTTGTAGCAGCATTTCCAAGCATTCCTACAGACTGACCTATGAAAAGCTGGTCTATGATATTATATAATGCACCTACCAGCATCGCTATTATACTTGGAACTGCAAATCTCAGCATAAGTTTGGAAACTTTTTCACTTCCGAGCGGATTATCTCTTGTTTCTATCATAAAATAAAACCTCCTTTAATTTAAAATACCCATAAATTATATCACCAAAGTAAAATAATGTCAATATTATAATTTTTGATAGATATACAAATCAGTATTGTTATAAACAATATGATGAATATTTTATAATAAACAATGAATAATAAATAATGAATAATTATTAATAGATAAGGAATGGTGATATAATGAGCAGTACGGCAAACAGAAAAAATTTAAATATTTATTCACCTGTCAATGGCAAAATCATTTCACTGGAAAGTGTACCAGACCCCGTATTTTCAGATAAAGTTCTGGGTGATGGATGTGCAGTTATTCCAGATGAGTCAGATGGTAAAATCTACAGCCCTATAGATGGACAAATTTCATCAGTTGCTGAAACAAATCACGCTTATGGTATATCCTCAGATGACGGACTTGAAATATTGGTACATTTTGGTTTAGAAACAGTCGGATTAAAAGGAGAAGGATTCAAATCCTATGTAAAAACAGGCGACAAAGTTAAAGCTGGTGATTTAATTGCAGAAGTTGATATGAAATTACTAAAAGAAAAAGGAATAAATCCTATTACTCCTGTACTTGTATGCGGTGGTGCAGAAGGATTAAAATTATCTGTAAATAAAGGATATGTAAAAAAAGGAGCTAACCTAATTAATCTTACTGAAAATACAGAATCAAGTCAGGAAATTAATAATAACTCAAGTCAGGAAAAAAAGAAATCAGGTATAAATTTTGATTTTCTTCAGAAACTAGGCAAGGTATTAATGACGGTTATCGCTGTAATGCCGGCAGCAGGTCTTATGATAAGTATCGGAAAACTTATTGCAATGGTCAGCGGAGATATACAATTTATTCTTTCCACAGGCAATGTAATGGAGCAAATAGGCTGGGCAATAATCAACAATCTAAATATTTTGTTTGCAGTTGCAATCGGTGGTTCTTGGGCAAAGGAAAAAGCAGGTGGTGCATTTGCATCATTGATTGCATTCATTTTAATTAATAATATCACAGGTGCTGTTTTCGGAGTAACCGAAGATATGCTTAATAATCCGAATGCTATTACCTATTCACTTTTTGGAAAAGAAATGCTTGTTGAAAACTATTTTACTTCCGTTCTGGGTTCACCTGCTCTCAATATGGGTGTATTCATAGGAATAATTTCAGGTTTTGTAGGCGGAATGGTATACAATAAATTTTATAATTTCAGAAAATTGCCTGATGCTTTATCATTCTTTAATGGAAAAAGATTTGTTCCTCTTGCAGTTATATTTTATTCTGTAATCGTATCACTAGTTCTTGCTATAGTATGGCCTGTAATTCAATCTGGAATAAATTCCTTTGGTATCTGGATAGCCAATTCCTCAGATACATCTCCTATACTTGCACCATTTATATATGGCACTCTTGAAAGACTTCTTCTTCCGTTCGGACTTCATCATATGCTTACAATACCAATGAATTATACTTCATTTGGCGGGACTTATGAAGTAATGACTGGAATAAATGCAGGTTCTCAGGTATTCGGTCAAGACCCGCTCTGGCTTGCTTGGGTTACAGATTTGATTAATTTCAAAAACTCCGGAAATATATCTGCCTATGAAAATCTTATGAGTACAGTTACGCCAGCAAGATTTAAAGTAGGTCAGATGATTGGTGCAACAGGTTTACTTCTTGGTGTAACTCTTGCTATGTATAAGAGAGTAGATAAAGATAAAAGGAAAAAATACCGTTCAATGTTTCTTTCAACTGCTCTTGCCGTATTTTTAACAGGTGTAACCGAACCTATTGAATTTATGTTTATGTTTTGTGCGTGGCCTCTTTATATCGTATATGCAATTATTCAGGGCATTGCCTTTGCCCTTGCAGGAATTATTAATCTCAGACTTCATTCATTTGGAAATCTTGAATTCGTTACAAGAATACCAATGTCAGTTAAAGCAGGACTTTCCGGAGATATACTGAACTTCATAATATGTATTATAATTTTCTTTATAGTAGGATATTTTGTATCATATTTTATTATTGGAAAATTTAAATTTGCTACCCCCGGACGCTTAGGCAATTATACTGTTGAAGGTGAAGAAACTGCTGAAAATACTGTAAAAAAATCCGGTTCATCTGACAGTCAGCCGGAACGCATTATAAAACTTCTCGGCGGTCGTGATAATATAACACTTGTTGATGCGTGTATGACAAGATTACGTGTAACGGTCAAAAATCCTGAGCTTGTTGCAGATACAAATCAGTGGAAAGCGGAAGGTGCGTTGGGACTTGTAAAAAAAGGTCAGGGAATTCAGGCAATATATGGTACAAAAGCAGATATTTTAAAATCAGATATTAATGATATTTTATAACAGGTGATAATTTTATGAAATCAATAAAATTAATGACTTTGAATACTCATAGTCTGATTGAAGAAAACTATATTAAAAAATTATCAGATTTCATTCTTGCCATAGAAAAAGAACAGCCAGAAATAATTGCTTTACAGGAAGTAAACCAGACTATCTCATCATCTGCTGTTCAAGGAGAAATCAGCAGATATATATCATGTGATAAAAGTGTCTCTTATACACATCGCCGAGCCCACGAGACCGTACTAGATCTCGTATGCCG
>CAMWNQ010000132.1 GCA_947175655.1 uncultured Clostridia bacterium
ATTACAGGTTTTGACATTTTTTTTAGATTATATATATTATAATAAATACGATAAATAACCGCCTTACTTTTTAGGGAAGGTGTTATGGAGTGACAAAGGGGTAATTAAGCATTGCACGGAATGGAGTTGATGATAATTGCAGACGATATATATAGACGTGCTTATAGTCTTGAATATATATGTAAATTTTATACTTATACTTGCGACATCAAAAATTACCAGAAGCAAAGTGACAAATATAAAAGGAATATTATCGGCATCATACGGCAGTATTTATTCATTGCTTATACTTTTTCCGAAGATAAACAGCTTTTTCAATATTTTTATAAAGCTTTTTGCAGTTATTACAATAGTACTTATTGCATTCGGATATGTAAGTTTAAAGAGATTGTTGATAAATACAGTATGTTTTTTTACAGCGAACTTTATTTTCGGAGGAGTAATATTCGGTATATATATATGGCTTAAACCGTCTTTTATACATTTTAACAATACATATTTTTATATAGATTTTTCCTTACTGCTTCTTATATTTATTACAGCTTTTATTTATATGATGCTGAGCATATTTCAATATTTGTCTGACAGGTTTTCAGCACTTTCAGAGAGTTACAGAATAATTATAAAATACAGAGGCAAGACTGTTATATTGGACGGTATTGCTGATACAGGAAATTCGCTTGTTGATTTTTTCAGTGGGAAATCAGTAATAATATGTAGCCGAGAAAAGCTTTCGGAAATTATAGATTTATCAGAAGATTGTATTAATTTGAAGGGATTCCGTCTGATACCATATTCTACTATCGGGAATGTCGGAATGATTACAGTATTTTCACCTGATGAAGTTTTAATTGTAAGTAATACTTCTGAATACAGAAAAAATGTAAATGCACTTATTGGTATTCAGCCAGAAGTTAATGGTCAGAAAAGTGCAATATTTAACCCTTGCATATTAAAATAATAAAATATAAAAAGAACGGAGATAATATTATGAATGTATTTCAAAGATTTATTAAAGGAATTTTAAAGCTTATAAGAGGAGAAGTGTATTATATAAATGGTTCTGATACTCTTCCGCCTCCTTTGACAAAAAAAGAAGAAGCTGAAATATTTGAAAGACTTGAAAAAAATGACCCGTCTGCAAGAGAAGTTCTTATAGTACATAATTTGAGACTTGTTGTATATATAGCAAAAAAATTTGAGTCTACTGGAGTTGGCGTTGAAGATTTGATATCTATTGGTACAATAGGACTTATAAAGGCAGTAAATACTTTCAGACCCAATAAAAATATAAAACTTGCAACATATGCCAGTCGTTGTATTGAAAATGAAATACTTATGTATCTCAGGAAATCAGTGCAGTATAAAAATGAGCTTTCAATAGATGAACCTCTGAATATAGATTATGACGGAAACGAGCTTTTATTGTCCGATATAATAGGAACTGATGACGATGTAGTAAATAGAGATATTGAAAGCGAGGCAGAACGTGAAATGCTCAGACTTGCAGTATCTGAACTTGGCATTCGTGAACGTGAAATAATGGAAATGAGGTTTGGTCTTATTGACGGGCAGGAAAAAACTCAGAAAGAAGTTGCAGAATTAATAGGCATATCACAGTCATACATATCACGTCTTGAGAAAAAAATAATCAAAAAGCTGAAAGTTCAGCTTGAAAAATTATAAAAAAAGTCTCCCCGTTCTTGACAAGTTAAATCAGGGACGGGGATTTTAATATTAATTTGGTTCGCCGATACGTTTTTTAAGGTTTTCAAGTTTAAGATTAGTACCTTCTTTGATAAGCCTTTTCATTTCTTCTGAATCATTATTCTGGAGAGTCTCACGGTATTTTTCAAGATTTTCTATTAATATTGAAAGTTCAGATTCAAGATTTTTTCTGTTCTGCATAAAAAGGGAAGTCCACATATCTTCATTCATTGTTGCAATACGTGTCATATCCTGAAAACTTCCTCCGCTGAATCCGCATTCTTTATCCAGAGACGGACTTTTGACATATGCACTTGATACGATGTGTGCAAGCTGTGAAGTATAAGCAATCATTGTATCGTGTTCCTGAGGAGTAGTTATTACGATTTTTCTAAATCCGATATTTTCAGAAATTTTAGAAAGTATTTCAGTTTTTTTTCTGTCACTGTCTTCAAACGGAGTAATTACCATATTTGCTCTTATATACAAATCAGCTGAACTGTTGCTGTATCCTCCGACTTCCTTTCCTGCCATAGGGTGTATCGGGATATATTCCACACCGTGTGAAATTGCAGACTGATGAAGTCTTTCAGACATTTCACCTTTGATTCCGCATACATCTGTTACAAGAGTATATTTTTCGATTTTTGAAATTATTGAATAAAAATATTTTTCACAGATTTCCGGATACATACAGATAATGATAATGTCTATGTTCGAATAGTCACCATTAAATATCTGGTCAATACTGTTTTCTGAAAGGGCGAGTTTTTCGACATCGCTGTTTATGTCATATCCTATTACTTTATGTTCGGTGTATTTTTTAAGAGCCTTGCAGAGAGAACCTCCTATAAGACCCATTCCGGATATAAGAATATTCATTTTTTAACCTCCTGAACTTGATTATTAATTTATTATGTATAATTATGCATTATAAATTATATCACTTTAAAGTAGAAAAGTCAATAGGATACAGAAATTTTGGATTATTGTTCATAATAATATAGACGGTCTTCCTGTAACCAAAATTAGTTCATGTGCTTTTCTGCTTTGTGAAAAATTACATACTGTGTTACTTCCTAAAAATATTATCAGAATAGTCGATGGAGCATTTTTTCAATGTCAAGAATTGACAAGCATAAATATTCCTGACAGCGTTGAATATATTGGTAAAAGTGCTTTTTTCAACTGTAATAAATTAAAAAGCATAACAATTCCTGCAAAAGTTAAGGTTATTAATCAGAATGCATTCAATTTTTGTTCCGGACTTAAAAGCGTAACAGTTCTTAATCCTGAATGTGAGATACCAGTTTTTGCTTTTACCAGTGCTGACCAAGAAGATGCTGTATTTTATGGTTATTCGGGTTTGACAATGCAGGCTTACGCTGAAGACCGAAAATATACATTTGTTGCTCTTGATTCTGTCCCAAGTACGGCAAGCGGTAAAAAAGGCGATGCTAACGGTGATGATACACTTGATGTAGCGGACGTTGTAGCAGTAGCATCATATGTTGGAAATCCTGATGCTAACAAGCTTGATGCAGAGAGTATAAAAAGTGCTGATGTACATAATAAAGGCGACGGACTTACAGCAAATGATGCACTTATGATTCAACAGTATATCGCAAAAATCATAACCGAATTTTAATAAATATATAAAGGGCATACAGTTAAAACTGTATGCCCGATTTTTTTGTCTTATTTATTATTAAACTTTTGGAAGCTTATCAAGACTTGCTTTAAGTTCATCATCAGTAGGGATATAATCGCTCATAATGCCATCATTGAATTTCTGATAAGCATACATATCAAAATATCCTGTACCTGTAAGACCAAATACGATAGTTTTTTCTTCGCCGGATTCTTTGCATTTAAGGGCTTCTTTGACAGCTGCACATATAGCGTGACTGCTTTCAGGAGCAGGGAGAATGCCTTCAATTCTTGCGAATTTCTGGGCAGCATCAAATACTTCTGTCTGTTCAACGGAAACTGCTTCCATAAGACCATCATCATAAAGCTGGGATAAAACACTGCTCATTCCGTGATAACGGAGACCGCCGGCGTGGTTTGCAGAAGGCATAAATCCACTTCCGAGAGTGTACATCTTAGCAAGCGGACATACTTTTCCTGTATCGCAGAAGTCATATGCAAACTTTCCTCTTGTAAGACTAGGACAGGATGCAGGTTCAACAGCAATAATTCTATAATCTGCCTCACCCCTGAGCTTTTCACCCATAAACGGAGCAATAAGACCTCCGAGGTTTGAACCGCCTCCAGCACAGCCAATGATTATATCTGCTTTTACATTGTACTTGTCCAGAGCCTTTTTAGTTTCAAGACCGATTATTGACTGATGAAGTACAACCTGAGAAAGTACAGAACCAAGTACATATCTGTATCCTTCAGATGATACGGCTTTTTCAACGGCTTCTGAGATAGCACAGCCGAGACTTCCATTAGTATCAGGGAATTCCTGTAAAATCTGTCTGCCTACATTGGTTTCAGTTGACGGTGAAGGTGTTACCGATGCACCGTAGGTACGCATAACTTCACGTCTGAAAGGCTTCTGTTCGTATGAGCATTTTACCATAAATACCTTGCAGTCAAGACCGAAGAAAGAACAAGCCATAGAAAGAGCAGTACCCCACTGACCTGCACCTGTTTCAGTTGTTACACCTTTAAGACCCTGAGCTTTTGCATAGTAAGCCTGAGCAATTGCAGAATTAAGCTTATGGCTTCCGGAAGTATTGTTTCCTTCAAATTTATAGTAGATTTTTGCTGGAGTACCCAAAGCCTTTTCAAGAAAATATGCACGTACGAGCGGTGCTGGACGATACATTTTGTAGAAATCATAAATTTCATCAGGAATATCAAAATAAGCAGTAGTATCATCAAGTTCTTGTTTAACGAGTTCTTTACAGAAAACATTTTCAAGTTCGCTTGCAGTCATAGGCTGTAAAGTGGCAGGATTTAAAAGTGGTGCTGGCTTGTTTTTCATATCAGCACGGACGTTATACCACTGTCTCGGAATTTCATTTTCTTCAAGATAAATTTTATAAGGAATTTTTTCCATAATTAAAAAATCAGTCCTTTCAATATTGCATAAAAAATCATATTTAAATTATACAATAA
>CAMWNQ010000133.1 GCA_947175655.1 uncultured Clostridia bacterium
GAGTAAAAAATGCCTATTACAGAATTTTTAGAAAAAAATGCCATAAATTATGGGAATGATATATGTCTTACGGAAATAAATCCTGATATTCCAGAAGATAATGGCAGTACGTGGAAAGAATATTCTCTTATTCAGCCTGAAATTACTGAGCATTATAAACGTGAAATAAGCTGGAAGGAATTTGATGATACTGCAAATAAATTCGCAAATATGCTTATTTCAAGAGGAATAAAAAAAGGCGATAAAGTTGCTATACTTCTTATGAACTGTCTTGAATGGCTTCCGATATATTTCGGAATTTTAAAAGCCGGAGCTTTGGCAGTTCCTCTTAATTACAGATATACAGCTGATGAAATAAAATACTGTCTTGATTTGTCCGAATCTGATGCGATAGTATTCGGCAAAGAATTTGTAGGACGTATGGAAACTATATATGATATAATCCCTAATATAAAGCTTAAAATATTTGTTGGATATGACTGTCCTACTTTTGCAAAAAGCTATACAAAACTTATTGCAAAATATGATGTATCAAAACCTGACATAGAAATTAATGATGATGACGATGCAGCACTTTATTTTTCATCAGGTACAACAGGATTCCCAAAGGCTATACTTCATAATCATTTAAGCCTTGTATCGTCATGTGAAACAGAGCAGAATCATCATTCACAGACAAGGGAAGATACTTTTTTATGTATACCACCGCTTTATCATACAGGGGCAAAGATGCACTGGTTCGGAAGTCTCATATCAGGCGGAAAAGCTGTACTTCTCAGAGGAATTAAGCCTGAATTGATTCTCAAAGCTGTATCAGATGAACATTGTACTATAGTATGGCTTCTTGTTCCGTGGGCTCAGGATATTCTTGATGCTATTGACAGGGGCGATGTAAATATAAATGACTACAATCTTGACCAGTGGAGACTTATGCATATAGGTGCACAGCCTGTTCCTCCGAGTCTTATTAAACGCTGGAAAGAAAAGTTTCCGAATCACAAATATGATACAAATTATGGTCTCTCCGAATCGATAGGTCCTGGCTGTGTGCATCTTGGGGTTGACAATATACATAAAGTGGGAGCTATCGGAATAGCAGGATATAAGTGGCAGACTAAGATATGTGATGTTGAAGGAAATCAAGTTTCTGACGGTGAAGTAGGAGAGCTTGCAGTAAAGGGCAGAGGTGTTATGAAGTGCTATTACAATGACCCTGAAGCTACACAGGCAGTATTACGTGACGGCTGGCTTTTTACCGGAGATATGGCAAAAAAAGATGAAGACGGATTTATATATCTTGTAGACCGTAAGAAAGATGTAATTATTTCAGGTGGTGAAAATATATATCCTGTGCAGATTGAGGACTTTTTAAGAAGTCATACAGCTATAAAAGATGTTGCTGTAATAGGACTTCCTGATGAACGTTTGGGAGAAATAACGGCAGCAATAATTGAAGTAAAACAGGATTACAACTGTACCGAAGAAGAAATTATTGAATTCTGCAATTCTCTTCCAAGATACAAGAGACCACGTAAAATAATATTTGCTGATGTTCCAAGAAATCCTACAGGAAAAATTGAAAAGCCGAAACTTCGTGAAAAATATTGCGGAGGAAGTCTCGTAGCAGCACAGATAAAATAAATATAATCGGAGAATAAAATTATGAGAATAAGACATAAACCTTGGGCAAAACCTGAACTTGATGCTTGTCCTTTCTGTATAGATAATCCGCAGGATTTTAAAGGAAAATGGAATACTGTTTTTGATGACAATTCAAAGCCTCTTTATGTAGAGCTGGGTTGCGGAAAAGGCGGATTTATGTCCGAAATGGCATTGATTCATCCTGAAATCAATTTCATAGCAATGGACATAAAAAATGAAATGCTTGCACTTGCAAAAAGAAAAATAGAACAATCATATGAACAGGCAGGAAAGCCTGTTGATAATGTAAAAATATTCATTCAAAATATAGAGCAGATTAACAATACTTTTGATGAAAATGACTGTATAAACAGAATATATATAAATTTCTGCAATCCTTGGCCTAAGAAAAAACATAAAAAAAGAAGACTTACTCATACAAGACAGCTTATTAATTACAAAAAATTTCTTAAAGGTGAGATATGGTTCAAAACTGATGATGATGAACTTTTTGAAGAATCCTTTGAATATTTTAATGAAGCTGGATTTAAAATAAAATTCAGTACATATGACCTGCAAAGTGAAAAAAACATTGAAAATATAGTTACAGAACACGAGAAAATGTTTACTGATGAAGGTAAAAAAATAAAATTTCTTATTGCAGAGCCAGAAAATAAAGAAAATTAACCTGATTTTGATTTGTGGAGTGCAAATATGGAGAAAGAAAAAAATACTAAGCATTTTTCTTTTGGTTTTGGTACTGGAGTTATTTCTGGATTGAGTGATTTTGCCGGAAGAACTGTTGCAAGAGCTAATACAAAGAAGATTACTGTTGATTCTTCATCAATGAATATGAAATTCGGAACTGCATTTAAGGGATTTGGTTGTATAAGTGCTGGCGGTTCTTCAAGACTTCTTATGGATTATAAAATTCTTCATCCTGAAATATATGATGAAATACTCAGTTTGCTTTTTAAGGAAGGCTATGGTGCGGAACTTTCTCATATAAAAGTTGAAATAGGTTCCGATGTGAATTCTCTTGTGTGTACGGAATCATCATTGATGAGAAGTGAAAATGAAAATGCTGATGTTATGAAAAGTGCAGGATTTATTTTTGCATCTGATGCACTTAAAATAAATCCGAATCTTGAAATAGATATGATAAGATACGGAGAAGCAGGATATATTAAAAATGCTTTTGCTGAAAGTAAAAGTAAAGGGTATCGTTTAAGATATAAATGGTATTTGAGAGTAATAGAAGATGCATTTAAAAAACTTAATATAAAATTTACGCATATAAGCCCCGATAAAAGTGGTACAGAAGTTCCGGATATAGAATGGCTTATATATTTTTCAAAACGACTCAGATGCGAAAAAAATAAACTTTATGACTACAGCAAAATAAAAATAGTTGCTTCTGACGGAACAACAGCAATATCAGAAAAGATGCTTAAAAATGAAAAGCTCAGAAAATCCGTTGATATTATAGGACTTCATAATTTGACTTTAAAAGATGAAAATGCGGAAAAACTTATAAATAACTGTAATAAGGAAGTATGGAATACTGAAATATCTGCTCCGAGCAATGTTCCTAAACTTTCAGTAAACTGTGATGCCAGCGGTATAGCCGGAGAAAACAGTATTACTGATATAGCTATTGATATTATCAAAGGTTTTGCAAATTGTAAAATGACTATGTATGAATTTTTACCGGCAGTATCCGGGTATTACAGCGGAAACAATCTCGGACAGCTTATTACAGCAGGAAGTCCGTGGTCAGGTCATTACAGTGTAAACAGCGGATTTTTTATGACTATGCATTTTACAAGATTTATCGGCAGAGGCTGGAGATTTATTGAAAGTGCATGTGATGGCATAAATGATAGTTATGTAACTTTTATGCCGGAAGATAAATCTGAAATTACAATGATATTCTGTAATGATACATCAAAGCCAAAGGGATATATGGTCGATATCTCAACATGCGATTTTGAAAATCGTACTTTTAAATTTGTGGAGACAAAGGGGGCTTTTCCTGCTTCACACTATGCACAGAACTGGTTCAGAAATATAAATGTCAAAAAGGCATCAAGAGGAAAGATATATATTGAATCTAAGCCATATTCAATTATAACAATAACTACTCTCAATACAGCATTTGTAAAGGGAGTAAATACTATTAAAATACCATCAGTTAAAAGACAGAGACTCAGACTTCCGTATAATGACAGTTTTTGCTATCCTGAAAAATTCATTGCAAAAAGAGGAATTTTTCCTCTTCTCACCTGTGATGAAGGGGGAGTATTTGAAATATCCGGAGATTTTCTGCAACAGAAAATCAAAAAGGATATAATTCCTGAAAACAGTAATTACAGGGAAACACCAAATCCAGTAACTTTTATTGGTGATGAAAGCTGGGTGAATTATTCAGCAGAGGTCGAATTTATACTTGAAACTCCTGATAAGGACAACTATGCCGGTATAGGGGTACACTGTGATTCATCATATTGTGGTTGTTCCTTGCGAATATATGGTGATGGACGTGCAGAAATATATTTTATGGACAATATAGTTTCATCATTCAGCAATCTTGTTATTAAAAAGAATTGTTGGAACAAAATAAAAATACTTGCACTTGCAAATATTTATATGATATATTTCAATGATAAGTTTATAGGAGACTTTGAAGAAAAAAATATTATACAGCCTTGCGGACGTATATCTATTTTCAGTGGATTTTATGAAAACAAATTCAGAAGACTTAGAGTTAATCCAGTCAGCGGAACTGTTGAGTATGCAAATCGTATTGATGCTCTTTCTTCGAGAATAATTTACAGCAAAAATGTTATGAAAAATGCAGAAGCGTCTTATAAATACACTAATCATACAAGTGTAACCCTTAAAAAATATTCTATCTTTGAGTTTGAATACAGTGGCTATGGGTTTGCACTCTGTGGAACTGTTGAAAAAGCTGAATTAGATATAGTGTTTGACGGACGCAGAATATCCAGCGATTATATAGAGGTTGGCGGTACTGAATATCATCAGGCATTTTACCGTATGAAGAATGTTGAAAAAGGAAAGCATAAAGTTCATATAACGGTTATTGACGGGGAAATTATTTTGGATTCATTGCTTGCTTTTGCAGTATAAATAAAAAAAACAAAAAGGAGCTTATAAAAAGCTCCTTTTTGT
>CAMWNQ010000134.1 GCA_947175655.1 uncultured Clostridia bacterium
TTACAACATTGATTTCATTATTTCTTATTATGATAATAACAGGCACAGCAGTTGTAACAGCATTAACTGTATATGTTCTTGACTTTATGGAAGAAACCACAGGAATCACTATTCAGGAAATGGAAATGAGTTGTAATAGTTATGTTTATGGATATGACAAAGACGGTGAACTTGTTGAGCTTTATTGTGCAACAAATAATAATCTTCAGCGTATACCAATAACTATTGATGAAATTCCACAGCATGTACGTGATGCATTTGTTTATACAGAAGACGAGCGTTTCTATACACACGATGGCGTCGACTATAAACGTACATTTGCGGCATTTCTCAATATGTTTATAAATATCTATAACACTGAACAAGGCGGTTCAACAATAACTCAACAGCTTGTAAAAAATCTTACAGGAGATGACGAACCTTCTCCGGAAAGAAAAATAAGAGAAATTTTCCGTGCAATGCAACTTGAGAAGAAATATTCAAAAGATGAAATCCTTGAAACGTATCTCAATTACATAGGATTCGGGGGACCTATAAACGGAATACAATTAGCATCTATCGAATATTTTGGAAAAGATGTAAAAGAATTAAACGTTGCAGAGGCAGCAACTCTTGCAGCAATTCCAAAAAGCCCTAACTTCTTTGCACCATCTGTTTACTATACTGATGATGATACTGGCGAAGTTATTGATGGTAAAATCAATAATAAAGGAAGACAGCAATATGTTCTCTGGCAGATGTATAAAAATGGTGCTTTGACATATGATGAATATCAGGAATGTCTTAATACAAAGCTTATATATACTGATTCAGAAGAATATAAAAAACTTCACCCCGAAACAACTGCTGAAAAACTCAAAGAAGACCAGTCGGAAAAACCTATGCCCTGGGTTGCAGAGGCTGCAATATCAGAATTTGCAAATATGCTGGCATCAGAAAAAAATATTGGCTATAATGAAGCTATAAGACGTTTCAATACTGGCGGATATCAACTTTATACTACTGCTGATTTAGAAATGCAGGATTATATTGATAACAAATTCCTTGATTTAAATAATCTTATGGACAAGAGTTTTGTTACAAGATGGGTTGACCTTGACGGTGACGGAGAATATGAAGAAGATACACCTAAAGTAAGTTTTTCTGCTATTGACTATAAAGGAAGAGTTCTTGCTATGGGTGCAGGACTTGGAGAAAAAACAATCGATATGGGCTGGAACTATGCAATAGACCAGAAACGTCAGGTAGGTTCTACAATGAAACCGGTTTCAACATACGGACTTGCCCTTTATACAGATATGATTCATTGGGGTTCATATTATAGAGATACAACAGTAACTGAAATTGATGGTGAACCTTGGCCTACAAACTATTCAGTAGATGGATTGCTTAGTATATCAGGACAAAGCATACCTGTTTATTATGCACTTCAGAAATCATACAATACAGTTCCTGCAAGACTTTGTATGGATTTAGGTACTGATGATGTCTTCAAATTCTGCACAGAAAATCTTGGTATGGAACTTGACCCTCCGGATAATGACCTCTCGCCTCTTACTGTTGGAGCGCTTACTTGGGGTATATCAGTCCAAAATCTTGTAAATGCATATCTTCCATATGGAAATGATGGAACACAATATAAAGCACATATAATTGAAAAAGTTGCTCAGGCAAATCATGTTATCTATGAAATAACCGGAGACCCTCACGAAGGTGTTGATTCTGAAACAGCATGGGTTATGAACAGACTTCTTAGAAATGTAGTGCAGAATGGTACTGGTACTGCCGCACAGATTGACGGCATAGAAGTATGCGGAAAAACAGGTACAACCGATAACTGGTATGACCTCACTTTTGTAGGACTTATGCCAGATTATGTAAGCGGTGTATGGATGGGATATGACAGACTTATTGATGATGCAAAACTTCCCACATCACTTAAATCTGCTAAAGTATGGTACAATGTTATTAAAGACTGGACAGTAGACCACACTGTTAAAACAAAATTTACACCAGATGATACTGTTATTGAAGCAACAATGTGTAGTAGCTCAGGAAAAATAGCAGGTTCAGGCTGTCCAAAGGGAGTAACAGGCTATTGGAAGAGTAGCAACGCTCCGGACTGTGACAATCATTCATATTATTCAAATGATTATTCGAGTGATTACTCAAGCAGTAGTAGCAGTTCTTATGACAATGATTATTCATATTCATCATCGTCATCATCATCTTCTTCATCGTCGTCATCTTCTTCATCTTATGAATCATCTTCATCAACATCAAGCAGCAACGATTATTCATCTTCATCATATGATGACCCTATCTCATCATCATATGAAGAACCAGATTCATCATATTCAGAACCGGATTACTCAAGTGATGAACCATCTGAACCAGACTATTCAGAGCCTGAATCTAGCATCAGTGAACCTGACTTGCCTTCAAATAGTGAAGTATCACCGGAAGAATAAAAATTCAACTCCTCATCTGAAAAGGTGAGGAGTTAAAAACAGTTAAAATATATGAAAATTAAAAATAGGAGAAAAAATATTGGATAATTTAAAAATTTGCTGTCCGTGCCATTTTGGACTGGAAAGCGTTCTTAAATACGAAATAAAAAAAGCAGGCGGTACAAACCTAAATGTTACTGACGGAAAAATTTCATTTGATGGTGATTTTAATATTCTCGCACGTGCAAATATCTGTCTTTCAACGGCAGAGAGAGTATTAATAGAGCTTGCCGAATTCAATGCCGTTACATTTGAAGAACTTTATCAGGGAGTAAAAGCCATTGAACTTGAAAACTTTATAGGAAAAGACAATGCATTTCCGGTAAAAGGATACTCTCTTAACTCAACACTTCACAGTGTTCCGGATTGTCAGTCAATTATAAAAAAAGCATGTGTTGACCGTCTTAAAGAAAAATATAATATAAGCTGGTTTGATGAATCAGAAGCCCCAGTACAGATACAGTTCAGCATACTTAAAGACAAAGTAAATATTTATCTTGATACAAGTGGTGCAG
Source organism: uncultured Clostridia bacterium (assembly GCA_947175655.1). Classification (GTDB taxonomy): domain Bacteria; phylum Bacillota; class Clostridia; order Oscillospirales; family Ruminococcaceae; genus Ruminococcus. The sequence goes on from CAMWNQ010000134.1 coordinate 3,026, forward strand.
GACTTCATAAAAGAGGCTACAGAAAAAATTCAAATATTGCCCCTATTAAAGAAACTCTTGCTGCCGGAATAATAGACCTTTCACATATAAGACAAGACACAATAGTATGTGACCCGTTCTGCGGAAGCGGTACTATCTTGATAGAATCTGCATTAAAGGCATTGAATATAGCACCTAATATAAACAGACATTTTTTAGCAGAAAAATGGGGAGTTATAGATGCAGATATATGGCGTGAAGAACGTCAGAGAGCAATATCAAATGTTAACAAAGATGCAGGATTTCAGGGCATAGGATTTGATATTGATGACAGTGCAGTTGCTTTGGCATTAGACAATGCAAAAAAAGCAGGTGTAAAATCACGTATAAAAATAGAACAGGCTGATATAAGAAAATTCAGACAGCCAGAAAATTCAATAGTAATTTGCAATCCGCCTTATGGTGAAAGAATGCTTGAAATTCGTCAGGCAGAAGAAATTTATAAAATAATGGGAAAAGTAATAAAAAAACCGGCATCTATAATATCTCCATCTGAAGAATTTGAAAAAATATTCGGTAAAAAAGCTGATAAAAGAAGAAAGCTTTATAATGGAATGATAAAATGTCAGTTATTTATGTATTTTAAATAATATTAACAAATCTAAACAAAGAGGTGATTAATTTTGAAGGCATTAATAACAGGTGCAACATCTGGATTAGGAATGGAAATGGCAAAGATTTTAAGCAAACAAGGTTGGGAACTCATTCTTACAGGAAGAAATACAGAAGTTTTAAAGCATATGCAAAAAACCTTTAAAACAAAGGTATATATAATAACCTGTGACCTTTCAAATCCTGAAAACGCATATAAATTATATAAAAAGTGTGAAAATCATAGTATTGATTTGCTTATAAACAATGCAGGTTTCGGAGTCTTCGGATATTTTAATGAAACATCATTAAAATCTGAAATTGAAATGATAAATTTAAATATCACTTCACTTCACATTCTTACAAAATTATTTTTACGTAAATTTTTAAGTAATAATAATGGAAGAATAATCAATATAGCATCAAGTGCGGGATTTATGACAGGACCGAAACTTTCCGGATATTATGCATCAAAAAATTATGTTGTCAGACTGAGTCTTGCAATAGCAGAAGAACTCAAACATAAAAAAACAAAAGTCAAAATAAATGTATTTTGTCCGGGACCTATTGATACTAATTTTAACAACAGAGCAGGAGTTAAATTCAGTATAAAACCCAAATCTGCTGAGCATATGGCATCTTATGTGCTTGAAAAGGCATTTAAAAACAAAACTTTAATAATTCCTACTTTTATTATGAGAGCTGGAGTTTATGCCTCTAAAGTTTTACCTGAAAGTTTAGTATCATCTGTAGTTTTCAGAATACAAAATAACAAGACCAAAGGCAAAAATAAATGAGGGCATATAAAATTGCTTTCAGCGGAATAAGTTCAGCCTTATGTGTTGTTATTATGTTTATGGCAGGCATTTTTCCTGCACTTTCAATAGTATTGCCTATGATTGCCGGACTGCTTGTTTTAATAACATCATCTGAACTTAGCATTAACTGGGCATTTCTGACTTATATTTCAACAAGCATACTTTCTCTGATAATAACATTTGATAAAGAAGCTGTATTACTTTTCATAATGTTTTTCGGATATTATCCTTTATTAAGATTTATCATAAACAATATAAAATCAAAACAAATAAGATGGATTCTGAAATTCCTTGTATTTAATACAGCTATATTGTCTTTCTTCTTTTTCACAACCTATATCATGAAAATAAC
>CAMWNQ010000135.1 GCA_947175655.1 uncultured Clostridia bacterium
AATTTCTTGGAAAAAATCAAGAGTATTTTGGAATTTTATTTTATTTTTGTAGATATGCACTATTGAAATGATGATTTTTTGTAATGTTTTATATATTTTGAATATAAAAAAACGGACAATTAAAACTGCCCGTATATTTTTTTCTATATATTTTCATTTTTGTAGTAGCAGATTTCAAGACAGAGAGGAAATAATACCATATAATCACGATAATAATTGTCATTTACTTCAACTTCAAAACTTCTATCGTTTTCTTCACCTCTTAAAAGTGAAATAGTTCCTATTATTTTTTTGTCTCTTTCATCTGTTATATTATAAACTGATTTGCGTCCTTCATTAGTTTCGATATATTTGAGTCTATATCTTACATTGCCCATAAAGTCGAATTCAAGTTCACGGTCAACAAACATACTCACGCAGTTACAGGTAAGAAGACATTCTTCACCGCTGAATATTTTAATCTGTGGTTTATTTGCATAGGTTGACGGATATACTGTATAAATTACCTGTCTTTTTTTATTCTTCATAATCATAGTTTGATTTTTCTTTGAGCCTTTATAGATTATGCTGAATTTCTTTTTTTTCTTTTCATCGAGCATAAAAAGCTTTTTTTTATTTTTTCTGTATATATTAAAAATCATATTTTGTAACTCCCTGTAAAAAATCACTTTATACTAAAAATATATCATATAGCAATAATTTTGTCAAGAAAATATTTATTTCTTCTGATGATGTGAATATGCAATGAAAAAATCATTGACATTTTTTATTATTTGCTGTATAATGTTAATAATAATTGTTCTTGAAAGAAAAGAGGATACCTTATGTCACTTGAAAAAATACTTATTGTTGATGATGATAAAAATATATGCGACGTATTAAGACTGTATCTTGAAAAAGAGGGATATGGTGTAATACTTTCCCACGATGGCAATGAAGCTGTTGTAAAATTCAATGCACTTAAACCAGATCTTGTATTGCTTGATATTATGCTTCCTGGTATGGATGGCTTACAGGTATGTCGTGAAATAAGAAAAAAGTCATCTGTTCCTATTATTATGATAACTGCGAAAGGCGAAACTATTGATAAAGTTATAGGTCTTGAAATAGGCGGAGATGACTATATTGTTAAGCCTTTTGATGCTAAAGAAGTTATAGCACGTATCAATGCTATAACACGCCGTCTTGGTCTGGGAAATGCTAAGCCTGAATCAAGAGAAGTTAAATATGATGGTCTTTCTGTAAATATGACTCGATACGAACTTAAAGTGGCTGGTAAAATTATTGAAACTCCTCCGAAAGAACTTGAACTTCTTTATTATCTTGCATCAAATCCTAACAGGGTATATACACGTGACCAGCTTCTTGATGAAGTCTGGGGATTTGATTATTATGGCGATTCACGTACTATAGATGTTCATATTAAAAGACTGCGTGAAAAACTTGAAGGAGTATCTGAAAAATGGTCATTAAAGACTGTTTGGGGAGTAGGATATAAATTTGAGATGAATGATGAAGATTGATAATTTTTTGGGGATAGATTCTTTTCTGTCCCTTTGTTTTTAACAGACGGAGAGATAATTTTATATGAGAAAGACACCTTATGGCTATTTGTTTTATGCTGGCATAACTATTGTTTCTTTTGCGATTTTAATAACAGGACTTTTTCTTTTAAACTATTCTGTGAAGATGTATCAGAATAAAAAGTATGAAGAAGTTTCATTTGCAAGTGAGTATTACATAAGTGAAATACAAAAAGAATTTTCTGAAAAAGATTCCATAGATTTGAATTATATCAAGAAATTTAATAGAATTTTCGGTGAGGGCTGTGGTGCAGACTTTGTTTTATATGATGCAGACGGCGTATCTGTTACAAAAACGGACAATCCGCTGAGAGAATATGTTACATCAGATATTATAGAACTTCTTAACAATGAAATTTATATTTATTGCGATTCAAAGGAAGTTTCTGAATATGAACCTTCAATGCTTTATGGAAATCAGTTTACTTTAGGTTTCAATGATGATAATATAAAAAAATATTATCTTATTGCTTATATTTCAAGTGAAAATATAAATAATTTTTCACACGGACTTTGGATAGTATTTATTTTAGTATTTATTGTTTTATTTATTCTGTCAGTTTTTATATTTTCATTCATTTCTAAAAATGCAGATGAACCGATACTCGAAATAGAAAGAATATCGAAAAATTATGCAAAGGGTGATTTTTCGGAAAAACTTGGCAGAACAGATAAACGTGAATTTGACAAGATATATGCTTCTCTAAATAAAATGGCTGATTTTATAGAATCCAATGAAAATACCAATAAGAATTTTATCGCAAATGTATCACATGAGCTTAGAACTCCGATGACTACAATAGGTGGTTTTGTGGACGGTATTCTTGATGGAGTTATTCCAAAATCAAAGCAAAATGAGTACTTAAATCTTGTATCTCAGGAAATAAAAAGACTGCGTATACTTATATCCTCTATGCTTAATATGACAAAATTTGAATCTGGAACTATGAAGCCTAATTTTAAAGAAACAAATCTTACCGGACTTGTTATAAAAACAGTTTTTATGTTTGAGAAAAAAATAGAAGTAAAAAAGGCCAATATTATTGGTCTTGATGCTGAAAAGCTTGTGATTGTTGCCGATGAAAATCTTATTGAGCAGGTTATATATAACCTTATTGAAAATGCAGTGAAGTTTGTAAATGAGGGAGGTGATATATCTTTTGGTTTCAGGAAAAATGAGAATGAATGCTTTTTAAGCATAAGAAATACTGGGGATGGCTTGACTGATATTGAAATTTCGCAGGTATTTGACAGATTTTATAAGACGGATTCATCAAGAGGAAAAGATGCGACAGGACTTGGACTTGGACTTTCTATTTCTAAAAAAATTGTTCATCTTCATAACGGACAGATTACTGTAAAATCTGTTTATGGTGAATATACGGAATTTATTATAAAACTTCCGGTTAAACAGTAATTCAAAATGAATATTAAAATTAATATGAAAGGAACATTTTGTATATGGATGATAACAAAAGAAAAATAGAAATGACTCAGGGAAATATAACTGATAATGAAATGGAAGAAAATACAGAAAAAAATAAAGATAACTTCTATGAACAGAATATTGAAATCCCGATTGAGACATCAGAGTCAGAATATGATGACTTTATGTTTGAACCTCTTGGCTTTGAAGAACTTGATAAGCAATATGAAACTGATATAATGTCTGTTGTAAGATATAATATGGAAAAATCAAAACGCCAGAAAAAAATATTGGTTTTACTCATTCTGATTTTTATTGTTGTTCTTTCTCTTGGAGTGTATTCTATTATTTCTGATATATCTAAAAGTAAAAATTACAGTAAAAATAATGCCGGAAATAAAAGTGTTGTACTTTATCAATCTGCAAAACCTGATAATACCAATCTTAAATATGTTGATGAAAACGGTAAATATTCAACAGAAGGTGTTGCTGCTGTTGTAAGACCAAGCGTTATTGAGATATATACTTATAAGGATTCCGCACATAGTGATTTATCTGGCACTGGTTCAGGCGTTATAATTTCATATGATGGTTATATTGTAACAAATGCACATGTACTTGATGCTGAAGGTTATCACGTTGTAAAGACTTATGATAATAAAGCATATGATGCTGATATAGTCGGACGTGACAGTAAAACAGATATTGCTGTTATAAAAATAAATGCATCTAATCTCAAACCAGCTATTTTGGGTAATTCAGATGAAGTTGTTGTTGGCGAGGAAGTTATGGCTATAGGAAACCCTGCCGGACTTTCTGGAACTGTTACAAATGGCATAGTATCTGCTGTAAACAGAAAGATAAGGGGCAAAACTACTGCTTTTGAAATGGATTGTATTCAGACTAATGCTGATATAAGTCCTGGAAATTCAGGCGGTGCTTTAGTTAATATGTATGCTCAGGTTATAGGAATAACATCATCAAAATATGCGAGTGATGCTCTTGAAGGTCTTGGATTTGCAATAAGTATCAATGAAGCAAAGCCTATTATTGAAGAACTTATCAGCAATGGATTTATATCAGGAAGATTTAAAATAGGTATAACACTTATGGCTACTGATGATGAACAGTCAAGAAGTGCTGTAGAATCTGATTTGGGATATAAATTGCCAGAAAATTTTAATGGTGTATATATTGTAAGCATTGCTGAAGATTGTGATATTGCTGATACTGAGTTAAAGGCAAAAGATTTTATTATAAAAGTTGAAGGCAAGGCAGTTGCCAATTATGATAGTCTTTATGGTGTTATAAAGAGTTTTTCCGCTGGTGATACTGTTAAAGCAGAGTGTGCAAATGTAGATAAGGACGGAAATATTAAGACATATGGTATAGAATTTAAATTAATGCCTGATACTTCCGGAGATTATTAAAAGATACATTTTTAAATTTTTCTGGGACGTTTGTGGTTTACTCCTGTAATTCCGCCTATAGCTGATGGTATTATGCAAAATATAAATTTTTTGATGCTTATAAGAAATTCAAAGGATTGAAAATATATACATCCTGCAATCAGAAGAATTATATATATTATAAATCCACAGAATATTCCCTCATAAAGCCCGTTGTTTCTTCGGAAAAGCCCGCAGAAATATCCTCCAAAAAATGAACCTGTTGAAATTGATATTATGGAAAATACAGTGAATGAATTTATAACATCAGTAATCGCATAAAATATAGCAGAAATTAATACAAGAGCTATAAAACCTATTATTATTCCAAGAACAGAGCATATAAAAG
>CAMWNQ010000136.1 GCA_947175655.1 uncultured Clostridia bacterium
CTTTTTTACATCATCATTATATATCTTCACAATTTTAGCTATACCATCATAATTGAATTTCTTTGAGCCATCTTTGAGTTTAAGAGAACCGTCAAGAAGTTTGTCAATACCATTTGAAAGGTCTTTAGTGCCAGATTTTAAAGCATCTGCACCATCTGCAAGAGTTTTACTTCCAGATTTGAGCTGTTCTGTACCGTCAACAAGCGAAATGCCTCCATTATTAAGTTCTTTCATACCACTTATAAGAGAATCACTTCCGGCTTTCAAAGATTTAGTACCATTTGCAAGAGTAATTCCACCGTTTTTAAGTTCCTCAGTTCCTGCTGTAAGAGCGTTACTTCCATCTTCAAGAATATTTATACCATATACAAGATTTCCTGCACCATTTTTTAATGCTTTGAGACCTTGAGAAAATTCTTTACTTCCATTATTAAGAACGTTTGCACTCTCTGCAAAAGATAATATTCCAGAACTTAATGCCTCTGTTCCAGAAGTAAGATTCTGTCCACCAACATTAAGTTCTTCTGTACCGCTTTCAAGTATATTCAATGATTCAGAAATCTTCAATGCTCCCTCATAAAGCTGAGTACTTCCATTGTAAGCATTTTCTGTGCTGTCCGCAAGTTCCGCAGAACCAGCATATAATATAGTTATTCCGTCATTAAGTGATGACATTGCATCATTTAAAGCATTTGCACCATTTTTAAGCTGTGATACACCGTTTTTCAGATCTCCGCCGTCTTTCATAGATTCAGAAATCTGTTCTTGACTCACTATAGTCTGTTCAAGGGTAGCAATCATAGTTTCTATATCTTCCGAAGGATTTTGTTCATAAATATTCTTTAATCCTTCAAGAATTTGTCTGTTATATTCAATGGTGACATCAAGGCTTTGACCTGCTGTATCAATTCCATTTGATACACTTTCAAGACCTGATGAAATAGAATCTGCACCGTCAGAAATCTGATTTACAGCATTTCCTGCATTCTCGATACCGTCTTTAAGCTGTGAAGAACCATTTTTTATAGATTCAAGTCCCACACTAAGAATGCCAGCTGAATTACTGAGATTATCTGCACCGTCTGAAATAAGTGAAGTATTATCATATAAGGACTGCAACCCCTTTGAAAGAGTCACAGAACCATTATGAACCTCAGTTGCACCGTTTGATATTAATGATGAACCGTCTACAGCCTGATTTATACCATCTGAAAGTGTTTCTGCACCATCTGCAACCTGATTTATTCCATTTGAAAGCAATTCGGCTCCGTCAGATACCTGATTTATACCATCTGAAAGTGACTTTGCACCATCTGCAACCTCATTTATTCCGTCTGAAAGATTATCCGCACCGTCCGCAACCTGATTTATTCCGTCTGAAAGCGATACTGAACCATTATATGCTGTTGATATACCATCTGAAAGTGATACTGAACCGCTGTGTACTTTATCTATACCATCTGTAAGAGATTTTGCACCATCTGATGCCTGATTTATTCCAGATGCAAGCTTTTCAGAACCTGATTTTAATTCTTTTATGCCATTATATAAATCTGAATTGCCTTTATAAATATCCTCTGATGCTTTTGAAAGTTCATTTATTTTATTTTCCAAATCGTCGAGCTCTGAAATATCATTAAAATTCATCTCAGAAAATACCGAAGCCGTTGCAATAGTTATTGAAGTATCAAGCCTGAAATTTATAACATCAGCAGTTATCTCAAAATATTCAGGTATTTCAATATCCTTTTCAGATAAACCAAGACTTGATTTAAGTGACGGCATAGCTGTTCCTAATGCAATAATCCTGTTACCGTCTGATATGATATGACCATTTTTTAATTCTATATTTGCAAAAACATCATTATCAAGTATCAAGCCGGTTGCCATAACAAACGGTACATACATATCTTTCTGACCATCTATCTTAGCATTATTTATATAGTCATATCTTATAGTTACTTTTCCGCTTTTTCCTGCAATGTCATCAGCTGATATTTCTTTTCCGTCAAGATAATAACTTACTTTTATGTCAACAGGTGGATTTTTATCACTGTTACCCTTGTAATATATATCTGAACCGTCTGAATTCCATACAACATTTTTATCATTCTGCGAAAATTCTTCATATCCTTTTACATTCTGAATATCAGATAAATCTGAAAAGTCTGTAATTTTATCAAGAGCCTGCGGATTTTTAAGCCAGTCACTTACTATGACTTGTTTTTTATTTCCGGCAGAATCTGCAATTATATATACTGTTTCATCTTTTTCAGCCTTGCTTTCTGAAACAGTTTTCTTGATTTTTTCTTTGTTTACATTTTCAGTCTTATTCCGATTATTATCTGAAATATTGCTTTCCTTTTCATTTGAAATGGCATATGCACCTGTACAAAAAGCAGATACTGAAACCGCTAAAATTCCTGCAACAACTTTTAAATAATTATTCATAAAAAACTCCTCCGAATCTTAAATATCAGTCTGAACTTTTAAACCTGTATTTATATTATCTTTCTTGTTTTTAAATCCTATTGATGAAGAACATATCAATTTATCAAAAATCATAAACATTGACGGAAGTACAAGTATTACAGTACACATACTTACTATTGCACCTCTTGACATAAGCTGACAGAGTGATGAAATCATATCTATACTGGAATATAATCCAACTCCGAATGTTGCAGCAAAAAATCCCATAGCACTTACTATTATCGATTTTATTGATGTTGAAAGTGCAATCTGTACAGCCTCTTTTTTATCTTTTCCTTCATATCTTTCTTTTTTATATCTGGTAGTCATCAGTATAGCATAGTCTACTGTTGCACCAAGCTGTATTGTTCCAATTACTATTGATGCTACAAAAGGAAGAGCTGTGCCAGTATATGCCGGAATACCCATATTTATAAATATTGCCGTTTCAATTACTGCAACAAGTATTATTGGAAGTGATGCTGATTTCAGTACAAATGCAATTATAAGAAATATTGCCAGTATCGATACAACACTTACCGTTTTAAAATCATTGTCAGTAACTTCTATAAGGTCTTTAGTAGCAGGTGCTTCGCCTATGAGCATTGCTGTACTATCATAATTCTTAATTATATCATTTATTTCGCTTATCTGATTGTTTACTTCATCAGACGCTACTTTATATTCTGAACCTATAAGCATAAGCTGATGATTTTCACTTTTAAGTATGGATTTCAAATCTTCAGGAATAATTTCTTCTGGAATTGCAGAACCTATAAGTGAGTCAAAACCAAGTGAGAAATTTACACCGTCAACATTCCCTATTTCATCAAGCATCTTATTGACTGTTTTTGAATCAAGTGAAGAATCAGTTAAAAGCATATGGGTTGAACTCATATGAAAATCTTCTTCAAGCTTTGAATTTGCAATGACGCTTGAAAGAGTATCAGGAAGTGTTGCATCAAGATTGTAATATACATCATAGTGATTATATCCATAAAGTGCCGGAAAAAGCACTACTATAAATACAACCGCAAACACTCCGAAATGATTTACAATAAAATCAGAAACCTTGCTCATATCAGGTATAATGTCTCTGTGGCGTGTTTTTTCAATAGCTTTATCAAAAGTAAGAATAAATGCTGGAAGAATGGTTACACATCCTAATACACCAAATATAACGCCTTTTGCCATTACTATTCCTAAATCAAGACCAAGAGTGAAGCTCATAAAGCACATTGCAAGAAATCCAGCAATAGTTGTTATTGAACTGCCTACTACTGATGTTATAGTTGCTGAAATTGCCTGTGCCATTGCTGTATGCTTATCATCAGGGAATTTTTCCTGCATTTCCTGATAGCTGTGCCAGAGAAATATTGAATAATCCATTGTTACTCCCAATTGCAATACTGCACTAAGAGCTTTTGTGATAAATGATATTTCACCAAGAAAAATATTTGAGCCAAGATTATATATTATAGACATTCCGATACTTAACAGAAAAAATACCGGAATAAGTGCAGAATCCATTGTTACTGCAAGAACAATGCCTGTAAGTATTGATGCAATCGCAACATAAGCTACTGATTCTTCATTAGAAATATTTTTAGTATCAGTAATTATCGCTGACATACCACTTACAAAGCATTGTTTTTCTGCTATTTTACGCATTTCTTCAATGGCATTCATAGTTACATCGGCTGATGTTGTATCACTGAAAAATACAGCCATAAGTGTTGAATCATCTGAATTGAAAAATTCATAAATATTATCAGGAAGAACTTCCTTGGGAATGGTTATATCTGTAATTGTATCATACCATACAACATCAGCAACTCCCTCAATATCCATAATTTTATTTTTAACCTCAGAAACTTCCTTATCTTCCATTCCCTGAATCATAACCATTGAAAAACCGCCTTTTCCAAATTCTTCAAGAAGAATGTCCTGACCAATCATCGTTTCCATATCCTTTGGAAGATAAGAAAGGATATCATAATTGATGCGGGTTTTTGTCATTCCGACAACAGAGGGTATAAGCAATATCAAACTTAAAACAAGTATAAATGATTTACGCTTTACTACCCATTCTCCAAATCTGTTCAAAAAAATCAACTCCTTAAATATAATATAAAATGACTATTAGTCATTTAAGAGATGTTTATATTATATTCTTACAAAATAAAAAAGTCAATATAAAAACAGCACAAAAATGACTAAAAGTCATTTATTCAGAGAAATGCACAAAATTCAACAGTTTTGATTATGACTATCAGTCATTTTTTCATTGTTGACAAATTAAATTCAATATATTATAAT
>CAMWNQ010000137.1 GCA_947175655.1 uncultured Clostridia bacterium
ATACTTATGGATATTGAAGAGGAAGAAAACAATATCAAATATGAACATCTTCAGAAACAGGCTATTTCTGAAGCACTTTCAAAAGGAACTATTGTAATAACTGGAGGTCCTGGCACAGGAAAAACTACTTCCGTTAACGCAATAATATCAATTCTGGAAAAAATGGAATACAATGTTGCTCTTACAGCTCCCACCGGACGAGCATCAAAAAGACTTTCAGAAATTACCGGACATCAGGCAAAAACAATTCATCGTCTTCTTGAAGTTGAATTCGATTCAAATGGAAAGCATAAATTTACACATAATAAATCAAATCCGCTTTTTTTTGATGCAATAATTGTTGATGAAATGTCAATGGTTGATGTTTTATTATTCTCCAGTCTTCTTGATGCCCTTACTCCAGACTGCAAAATAATAATGGTTGGTGACAGTGACCAGCTGCCTTCAGTAAGTGCTGGAAATCTTCTCTATGATATTATAAAAAGCAACACTGTTCCAGTTATCCAGCTTAATGAGATATTCAGGCAGGCAAAGTCAAGCTGTATTATTACAAACGCTCATAAAATAATAAACGGAGAATATCCGGACTTAACCCAGAAAAAAAATGATTTCTTCTTTTTCAGGAGATATAAAAATGATGATGTTATGAACCTTATTTCAGAACTTGTTAAAACACGTCTTCCAAAAGCATTTAATTATTCATATATGGACAATATACAAGTTCTGACTCCTTCCAGAAAAGGAAATCTGGGAGTTATTGAAATAAACAAGCGACTTCAATCTGAACTTAATCCGGAATCCACCAAGAAATCTGAGGTTAAAAATCTGATTTATACTTTTAGAACAGGCGATAAAGTGATGCAGATTAAAAATAACTATAATATAGTCTGGTATACAGATTACGGCAAAAAGAATCAGGAAACTGGAGAAGGCATATATAATGGAGATATAGGACGAATTATAAAAATCAACAGAGGAAATATGGAAGTCACAGTTGATTTTGACGGAAAAACTGCAATTTATACTTTTGATATGCTTTCACAACTTGAACTTGCCTATGCCATAACAGTACATAAAAGTCAGGGCTGTGAATTTGATGCAGTGATAATTCCGATAACAGGAGGTTATGAAAAGCTGTATTACAGGAATCTTCTTTATACTGCTGTAACACGTGCAAAAAAACTGCTTATATTAATCGGTTCAGAAGAAGTAGTATATCAAATGGTAAACAACAACAGGAGAACATCACGTTTTACCTGTCTTTCTGATATGATGCTTAGAGAAAATCTAAAAAATGAGTGAAAAATAAAAGGAGTTGTTATAAAATGGCTGTAAGCGATATTGGCATAGATTTAGGAACGGCAAATATTGTTATAACTATGGGCAACCGAGGAGTTGTTTTAAGTGAACCGTCCGTTATCGCATATAATACATATACTGAAAGAGTTCTTGCCGTTGGAAAAGAAGCATATAAAATGATTGGGAAAAATCCTGATTATATTGCTGTTGTACGTCCTCTTAATGAGGGTGTTATATCTGACGAAGACCTTGCACATAGTATGATTAGGGAATTTATTTTAAAAATTGCTGGTCATCAACTTATAAAACCACGTATAATTATATGCATACCATCATTTATTACAGATGTTGAAAGCCGTGCAGTAGTTGATGCTGCAAGAAGTGCAGGTGCAAGACAGGTCTATATGATACAAGAACCTATAGCTGCTATGATTGGTGCAGGGGTTGACATTTCCAAAGCAAAAGGACATTTAATAGTTGACATAGGTGGCGGAACTACAAATGTTGCTATTGTTTCAATGAATGGCATTGTTACTTCACACACAATAAAAGTTGCTGGCAATAAAATAGACCAGTCTATTATAAAATATGTACAGAATAAATACAAGCTCTTAATAGGTGAAAGAACTGCTGAATATGTAAAAATTCACCTTGCCAACTTATATGACCCAAACGAAGAAATTGCAATACCAGTTAAAGGCAGAAGCCTTTTAAGCGGACTTCCTGAAAAAATAATGCTTAGTGAATCAGAACTTTACAATGCTATTGAAGATGAAATATTTGCAATACTTGAAGCAATAAAAAAAGTTCTGGGAGACACACCTCCTGAACTTGTAAATGATATTCATTCCAATGGTCTTCTTATTACTGGCGGAGGAGCTCTGTTAGGTGGATTATGTCAGCTCATAAAAAGAACTCTTGGCGTTGATTGTCATATTGCCGATGATGCAATAAACTGTGTTGCAAAGGGTACATCTTCAGCATTCAAGAAAATGGATTCTCTTCTTGATGGTTTTGAAAATGTTCCGGTATATAAATACAGATAAACAATTATTTTTTATATTTCAAGGAGATAAATTTATGATATTTGACTATATAGTAACAAAAATAGATGGAGAATATGCATATCTCAAACGTCTTGACTGTGACGATGAAATTTTCATTGCTCTTGCACTTCTTCCAGAAAATACAGACATAGGAACTAAACTTCACTGGGAAAATTTTGAATATAGCATAATAAAATAAAAAATACAGGAGCTTTTATGCTCCTGCATTTTTTTGCTTTAATAATTAATGTTTGTTTTTGATAGTGAACCAAAATACAGAACCTTTTCCGATAACACTGTTAACACCATAATCATAATTATGCATTTTCAGTATTGCTTTTACTATGGAAAGCCCAAGACCAGTACCTATTACTTCCCTTTTATGATTTTCGGAACGGTAATATTTATCGAAAATAAGTTTTATTTTATCTTCTTCTATGCCGTCACCAGTATCTCGAACTTCTATTCTTACACCGTCAGGAAGATTTATCTGCGTTACATAAACTTGTTTGTCTTTTCCGGTGTAATTTATAGCATTGTTTATAAGATTATATATAACCTGTTCAATTTTAACTATATCACAATATACAATACGCTGTTCATCAGGAGTAAAATGTATATTATATCCCATTTTTTCCGATACACCTTTAAATCTGTCAATAATATCATGCATTTTTTCAGTAATTTCAAATTCTGTACAGCAAAGTGTCTGTTTACCGCTTTCAAGTTTTGAAAGGTCAAGCATATCATTAACAAGCATAGTAAGACGGTCGGTTTCTTCTATAATAATACCAAGATGCTCTTCACGCTTCTGAGGATTGTTGCCGGATAAGTCACGTATCATCTCAGCATATGCCTTAAGCATTGTAAGAGGAGTACGAAGGTCATGAGATACATTGGCAATCAAATCACGCTGAAGAGTATCCACTTTTGAAATTTGTTTTCCGGCATATGTCAAAGTATCGGCAAGTTCCTTGGCTTCAAGATAGCCTTTTCCCTCAAATTCAACATCATATTTTCCATTTGCCAGTTTTTTAGCCGACTTTGTAATTCCAACTATAGGAGATGCTATTTTTTTCGATACATAAATTGATATAATAAAAGCTATCATTATAAGTATGAAAGTTATAATCATAAGCTGTCGTTTTATAATAGATACTGTAGATGAAACAGGCTCAATGGGAGTATTTAAAAAAAGATAACCATAATGCTTGCCGTTTTTTGAAAGAATTCTGCCATATATAAAACTTTCAATATTGCTATAACGGTTAACTCCTCTGTAAAGAATTTCACCGCTTTCACTTGATTTTATTTCAGATACAAGACGGTTCAAATTATTATCCCTACTATGAAGTATACAGTCACCAAAAGCTTTTTTGGAATACATAGAACGTGTATATTTATCAATAATTTCAATGCACATATCATTTTTCATAGAACTTGCATTAAGTATCTGTTCATATTCTTCACTGGATATATTATCATTCACATATTGTTCAGCAAGAAATCTGCCTTCTTCAAGCACATCAGATATTTTCATATTCTGATAAAAATTTTCAAGGAACATTATCTGAAAGAACCAGAGAAGAACAAATACTATTATAGTGTATACAACAAAGTAAATCCATATCTTCACTCTTAATGGAATACTCCCTATTTTATTTTTTATAAATATATATTTTCTTTTAATTGGATTCAAATTTATATCCCATTCCTCTCAAAGTGACAATAAACTTACGATATTCCCCAAGATTGTTTCGGAGCATTTTTATATGAGTATCAACAGTTCTGTCATCTCCGAAAAAGTCATATCCCCAAACCTCTTCAAGAAGCTTATTACGTGTAAGAGCAATATTTTTGTTTCTTACAAGATAGAAAAGCAAATCATATTCCTTCGGAGTCATAGAAGCTTTTTGACCGTCTACATATACTTCACGCCCGGAAATATCTATTTCAAGACCTTCAAAAATATATCTGTCAGCATTTTTTGAATCAGAATCAGAAACTGAATTACGTTTCATAACTGCTTTGACTCTTGCCATAAGTTCCTTTGGAGAGAACGGCTTTACTACATAGTCATCAACACCGATTTCAAATCCAAAAAGCTTGTCGTACTCCTCTCCCCTTGCAGAGAGCATTATAACAGGAATATTTTTATATTTATGTATTTCCTTAACTGCTGAATATCCGTCAAGGCGTGGCATCATAACATCCATAATAATAATATCAAAATTATTATCCTTGCATATATTTACTGCTTCCATACCATTTTCAGCCTCTGCAACTTCATAACCCTCAAATTCAGCATATTCCCTTACAACTTTTCTTATATACTGTTCATCATCAACAACTAAAATTTTATTCATTTTATCAATCCTCCATAAAAAATATCATAAGCATATTATAAAAT
>CAMWNQ010000138.1 GCA_947175655.1 uncultured Clostridia bacterium
ATATAAAAAACTTATAAACCGTTTAAACAGAATTGAAGGACAGATAAGAGGCATTAAAAAAATGGTTGAAAATGATGCATATTGTACCGATATTCTTATACAAGTATCAGCAGTTAATTCAGCTCTTAATGCTTTTAATAAGGAACTTCTGGCAAATCATATAAAAACCTGTGTTGCAGAGGATATAAGAAATGGAAAAGATGATATAATTGATGAACTTGTAATAACCCTTCAGAAACTTATGAAATAGAGGTGATTTTTTTGCAACAGTACAATGTAACCGGAATGAGTTGTGCAGCTTGTAGTACAAGAGTTGAAAAAGCAGTTTCGGGTGTTAGCGGAGTAACTTCCTGTTCAGTAAGTTTGCTTACAAATTCTATGGCAGTTGAGGGTACGGCATTATCTGAAGATATTATATCAGCAGTAAAAAAAGCTGGATATGGTGCATCATTAAAAACAGGTGGAGTGTCTGAATCAGGAAAGAAATCTGATATATCAGATGAACTTGCTGATAGGGAAACTCCAATATTAAAAAAACGTCTGGTATGGTCTGTTGGATTTTTAATAATACTGATGTATTTTTCAATGGGTCATTCAATGTGGGGATGGTATCTTCCAGAATTTTTGGATAAGAACTATATAGCAACAGGAATTATACAGCTTATTCTTACAATAATTATAATGTTTATAAACAAAAAGTTTTTTATAAATGGATTTAAAAGTGTTCTGCACGGTTCGCCCAATATGGATACTCTTGTTGCACTTGGTTCAGGAGCATCATTTATATACAGTCTGTATGCTCTTTTTGCTATGACTGATGCTGAAGTTATAAAAAATAATTCAGAAATGGCAATGCATTATATGCACGAATTCTATTTTGAATCATCAGCAATGATTCTTACATTAATAACAGTCGGAAAGATGCTTGAAGCACGTTCAAAAGGTAGAACTACAGATGCACTTAAAAGTCTTATGAAACTTGCTCCTAAGAATGCAGTAATATTAAAAGAAAATAAAGAAATAACAGTACCAATAGAACAGGTGAAAAAAGGTGATATATTTTTAATCCGTTCAGGTGAAAATATACCAGTTGACGGTGTAATTATTGAGGGCAACAGTGCTGTTGATGAATCTTCACTTACAGGCGAAAGCATACCGGCTGACAAGTCAGCAGGTGATTATGTATCAGCCGGAACAATAAATCAATCAGGATTTCTAAAATGTGAGGCTTTGAAAGTAGGAGAAGATACTGCATTATTTCAGATTATAAAAATGGTCAGTGATGCTTCTGCTACGAAAGCTCCTATTGCAAAAATAGCTGATAAGGTATCGGGAGTATTCGTGCCAGTGGTTATAACCATCGCAGTTATCACTATTATAATATGGATTCTTGCAGGTCAGAGCTTTGGATTTGCACTTTCAATGGGTATATCAGTTCTTGTAATAAGCTGTCCTTGTGCATTAGGTCTTGCAACTCCTGTAGCAATAATGGTTGGAAACGGTATAGGAGCTAAAAACGGAATTTTATTTAAAACTGCGGTATCTCTTGAAGAAACCGGAAAAATAAATGTAATTGCACTTGATAAAACAGGTACTATTACAAGAGGTCAGCCGGAAGTTACTGATATTATTAATGCTGAAGGAATATCTGAGGATAATTTATTATTGATTGCAAATTCTCTTGAAGTAAAAAGTGAGCATCCACTCGCAAAAGCTGTCATAAGAAAAGCAGATGAATCTGGTATTAAATATAAAGAAGTGCAGGATTTCAAATCTTTTGCCGGCAATGGTCTTAAAGCATCTTTTGACGGTTTGGATATAGCAGGAGGAAATCTGAATTTTATAGGAAAATTTGCAGGTATTCCGAATAATATTAAAAAGAAATCCGAAGAACTTGCTGAACAGGGAAAGACTCCATTATTTTTCTGTAAGGATAAAAAATTTATAGGTATTATTGCCGTTGCAGATGTAATAAAGGAAGAAGCTCCGAAAGCTGTAAAGGAGCTACAGAATATGGGCATTTATGTTGTAATGCTTACTGGTGATAATGAACGTACAGCTAAAGCAATAGGAAAACAGGTTGGAGTTGATGAAGTCATTGCAGGGGTACTTCCTGACGGTAAAGAGAATGTTATAAGAAATCTCAGAAAAAAAGGCAGAGTTGCAATGGTGGGCGATGGTGTAAACGATGCTCCAGCACTTACAAGGGCTGATGTAGGTATTGCGATAGGAGCAGGTACTGATATAGCTATTGATTCTGCTGATGTCGTATTGATGAAAAGCCGTATGACTGATGTATCTTCTGCTATCAGACTGAGCAGAAAAGTTCTCAAAAATATTCATCAGAATCTTTTCTGGGCATTTTTATATAATGTAATAGGAATACCTCTTGCGGCAGGAATATGGTTTCCTGTTTTCGGACTTAAACTTAATCCAATGTTTGGAGCAGCAGCAATGAGCTTATCAAGTTTCTGCGTTGTATCAAATGCTCTCAGAATGAATTTCTTCAATGTTCATAATCCTGCAAAGGATAAGAAAATAAAAAATAAACCTGAAAGGAAAAAGAAAATTATGGAAAAAACACTTAAAATTGATGGTATGATGTGTGGTCACTGCGAATCAGCTGTAAAAAAAGCTCTTGAGGCAATTCCAACAGTTGAATCAGCAGAAGTAAGTCACGAAAAGGGTACAGCTATAGTTACTCTTAATGCTGAAACATCTTTAGATGTTCTTAAAAAGGCTATAGAAGACAAGGATTATACAGTTCTTGAAATCTCATAAAAAAAGCGGGCTTTAATGCCCGTTTTTTATTCGTTTTTTTGATTTGCTAAGTCATTGCATCTTTTGATTTCTGCATTAAGTTCATCAAGATATGCTTGAACATTACAGTTTTCAGAATATTCTTTCATGTATTCATTCCATACAGTATCAAAATCATTACTCATTACAACCTTGGGCAGATATTTATATTTTATTTTATCCATATCATTTTTAGCTTTACCATAATCTGTACTATTTGTGAAAGTGCTGGTATATGACCACATAGGATACCAAGGTGCATTTTCTTTTGCCGGATTAAGCATTTCAACATATGTCTGAACTCCATAAGCATCGAAGCATTCTTTCATAATATCACTTAGTCCCTTATAAAATTCTGATGACTGATTTGATGGTGAATATGCATTTATTCCGTCCTGATTCATTCCCCAGTAATAAGGAAAATATTTATAAAGACAGCGGTTATCTTTTGAATACTTTGAATTATGATTGTTTTTTGATTGTTCTTCAGTAAGATAAAATAATCCGTTTTCATCTACAGAATAGTCAGTGCCTTCAATTCCCCAGAATCTAAGGTTAAGTATTTCAGGGTCAAGCAAATCATTAAGAAATTTCAGTGCTGCATCAACATCATCACAGCTTACAGTTATTCCAATGCCTGATGAATGGTCAAAAGCAATCTGTGAATGATAGTGTTCTTCTATTCCGTCTTCGATTACAATTCCGAGTGGCACATATTTGCATTCTGGAGAAAGTACACTTTCAGCACTTCTGAAATTCCAGTACTGGTCAACCATTCCAAGGACATTTCCGGATTTTATTTTTTCATAATATTGCTCCGGAGTTAGAAGAAAACATTCAGGGTCTATAATGCCTTTTTTATACTCTTCATTTAATTTCCTGAACCATTTTTCAGCTGTAGGAGTTGTATTATAATCAATAGCTTCCATTTTTTCAGCGTCAACTATGCAAGCACCGTCATTAGGATATCCGTCCAAAAATTGTGGTGGATTGTCAAGGCAGAAAAATATTGATTCATCAGCAAGAATTTCGTATGCTATATTTTTTTCGCCATTTTCACCTATAGGATTTTCTTCAACATATCTTTCAAGTAAATCGAAATAGTTATCAAGAGTTGTTATTTGCGGATAGCCTGCCCATTGCAGAACTTTTACTTGTACCCAGAAAGCTTCATCATTATGTACTGTATTTGTATCATACATATAGCATTTTGAAAATGATGGGATTTTGTATATATGTCCATCTTCTTCTCTTATTCTGTTCCATTCGCTTTCAGAAAAATAATTTTTCAGATTCGGGTAATCATCCCAGTATTCATCAATAGGTATGAAAGCTTTTGCATTAAGCAATTTCTGATAGTCGCTTGCTTCTGGATATATGAAATCAGGATATTCATTAGAAATAATCATACTGCTTATTATACTTTCAGCTTCACTTTTTCCATTAAGCCATGTTTCTTTGCACATAGCTCCGGTTTTTTCTGCAATTAGCTGTTGGATTTTATTATCTTCACTTATAGAATCACTTGGGGCTGAAAGAAAACTTGTAAATACTTTTATTTCTTTTGTTTTATTTTTGTTGCTTTTCAGATTACAGCCTGTGAATGAAATCATAATTGATGATGCTAAGGCAATAGATAAGATTCGGTTTTTTTTCATATAAAAAAGCCTCTTTTCTATAATTTTATTTTTAAAGTCATATTGGGGCTAGGGATGGAGGTTATTGTTAGAATTGCCTAGAATACATAAGGTTTTGGGTTTGATCCCCAGGACTTGGAAAAAAATATTTGTAATGTTAATCTTACCTTTGAGTATTTGTTGTTCATTTTGAGCTGCCATAAAAAAAATACGACACAAGTCAGAGTGTAGA
>CAMWNQ010000139.1 GCA_947175655.1 uncultured Clostridia bacterium
CCTGCTGACAAAACTGCTATAACACAAATTCAGTACGAACCTTGGCATTATAGATATGTAGGTGTTCCCCACGCTTACTATATATCTCAGAATAAAATTTCATTAGAAGAATATATTGAAGTTTTAAAAACAGATTATGCCTACGAAACAGGGGGTCTGAAGATAGAATATAATAATACAAAATGCGAAGTTTATTTTGTAAAATCTGATGATGGAAGTGAAGAAACCTATATACCTGTTCCGTCAGATAAGAGATTTGAAATTTCAGGAAACAATACTGATGGTTTTATTGTAACAGTTTACATTGAAGAAAATAATAACAATAATAATGGACTTGTATCAAATCCCGAATCAGAATCAGCACCAACAACAGATGAAAATTCTGAAAATCCTGATGAAAATTAAATAAACAAAAAAAGGTGACTTTTTCAAGTCACCTTTTTATATTTTGTATTATTTATTGGCCTTATCTTGTCTGTGTTTATTTCTTATGCCTTCAATTATAGTATCTCTTGCCTCAACAGCTTTTTCTTTTGAAAGAGGTTCTAAATCTCCAAGAGGATAATCTATACCAAGATTCTGATATTTCACTTTTCCCATATCATGATAAGGAAGTACATCAAGTGCAGTTATATTATTCAAATCTGCAAGAAATTCTCCAAGTCTTGAAAGATATTCTTTTTTATCAGTAATCCCAGGAACTACAACGTGACGTATCCACATTTCTTTTTTATTTTCGTGAAGATATTTTGCAAAATCAAGAATATTTTTATTGCTTCTTCCAGTAAGTTTTTTATGCTCTTCATCATCAATATGCTTTATATCAAGCATAACCAAATCCGTATATTTTAAGAGTTCATCAACTTTTTCCGTATTCTCCCTATTAAAAACTGTACCGGAAGTATCAACACAAGTATGAATATTTTTCATTTTTGCTTTTTTAAACAATTCTGTAAGAAAATCAATCTGTGCCATAGGTTCACCGCCTGTAACAGTGAGTCCGCCGTTTTTAAAGAATTCCTTACAGTTATCATACTGTTTAAGAATTTCATCTGCTGATACAGGATTATCTTTTTTAAAATCCCATGTATCAGGATTATGACAGTAAAGACATCTCATCGGACAGCCTTGAACAAAAACTACAAATCTTATTCCTGGACCGTCAACAGTACCACAACTTTCAATAGAATGTATATATCCATTCATTATTTATTTCACCTGCTCTTTATTAGCATTATTATTAAGTCCGCCAAGCTTACGTATAACAGGAAGTGTCATTCCTCCAACTGAATTACCAAGAATTACACATATAAAATATACTATTGCTTCAGTTTTATAATTTCCGGAAACAAAAAGATAGAACATATCTGCAATACAGTGATTGAATCCAGATAATATAAATACCATTATTGCAAGAAGAGTTCCAGCAATTATAGAAACATCTGAATTAGTTTTACGACTGATTGATGCATTTTCAACAGCAATATACATAAGCATACCACAGAAAATGGCAAGTATAAATGCACTCAGCGGAGAATCTGCAAGTTTGCCTTCCATTATATTATATGCTTTTTCAGATATTGCATTTCCAAAACGTGTCTGATTCACAAGAAAAGCAGTAACAAAAGTTCCGATAAAATTTCCAAAAAGAATCAATAGCACTTCTGGTATGTATTTTACGCCTTTATTTACAATATATCCAACTTTTCCGGTAAAAAGATAAAATCCGAACTGTATTATAGTATAAAGACCAAGTCCGAAAAGCATTGCTCCGAGATATTTATTGTCACAGGAAAGATATACTACTCCTCCCATTGAAACCAGAAGACCTGAAGCAAAGGAATAGGCAAGATATGATATTAAAAAGTTTTTCAAATGTTATCAACCTCCAGATAAAATTCAAGGGGACTCCGTAAAGTCCCCTCTATTCAAATAATCCACTTTTTTACATCTAACAAAAAATTTTAAAATTAAAGACTAGCGTGGAAAGTTCTTGAGATAACGTCGTCCTGCTGTTCCTTTGTAAGCTTGATGAAGTTTACAGCATAACCTGAAACTCTTACAGTAAGCTGAGGATAATTTTCAGGGTGAGCCTGAGCATCAAGAAGTGTATCTCTTGTGAAAACGTTTACATTAAGATGATGACCGCCTTTTTCAACATAGCCATCGAGCATACCAACAAGATTTTCAACCTGTTTCTGATTAACCATTGTAAATTCCTCCTTAGAAATTCGTTAAAATCACATTAATATCAATCTGCAAGTTCTTCAAGAAGTTCAGTAGGCTGACAGCAAGCACCTTTTATTCCGCAGTCGGAAGTATTAAAAGTATCAACTTTAATGCCATCAACTTTATAAGTACCATCTTCAGAAGCCTTTACATTGACTGTATTATTGCCTTCCCCCATAAGTTTGTCAATCATTTCGGCAAGCTCAAGGGAACGGTTTTTATCATTATTTTTATCCATATCAAAATTACTCTTTTAATAATCCAAATTATAATTACTGAATAGAATCGATATCAAGGTCACCCATAAATACCTTCGCATCTTTTCCGAGAGCATCAGGAATAATTGAGAATGTATTTGAAATACCATCCTGTGCATCTGTGAATGGAAGCTTTGCAACTGATGAGAGTGAAGCTACTGCACCATTTGTATCACGTCCGTGCATTGGGTTAGCACCAGGAGCAAGAGGCACACCAAGTTTACGTCCATCAGGTGTAGAACCTGTATTCTTACCATATACAACGTTTGAAGTAATTGTAAGGATTGATGTTGTAGGAACGCCGTTTCTGTAGCAGTGTTGCTGACGAACCTTATTCATAAACTTTTCAAGAACTGCAACAGCAATATCGTCAACTCTGTCATCGTTGTTTCCGTATTTAGGGAAGTCGCCTTCGATTTCATAGTCAACAGCAACATTCTTTGCAACGCCTGTAACTTCGCCCTTCTTGTTCTTGATTTCGATATCCTTACGGATAACCTTAACCTTAGCATACTTGATAGCTGAAAGTGAATCAGCAACTACTGAAAGACCTGCAACACCTGTAGCAAAGTAACGCTTAACTTCTCTGTCGTGAAGAGCCATCTGGAGGCTTTCATAACAATACTTATCGTGCATATAGTGAATGCAGTTAAGAGTATCAACATAAAGACCAGCAAGCCAAGTCATCATATCATCATATTTTTCAATTACATCCTTATAATCAAGGTATTCGCCTTCAAAAGCACGGTACTTAGGGCCTACCTGAACACCTGTCTTTTCATCAACACCACCGTTGATAGCATAAAGAAGACATTTTGCAAGGTTAGCTCTTGCACCGAAGAACTGCATTTCCTTACCAACTCTCATTGATGATACACAACAAGCAATTGCATAGTCATCACCGTGAGTTACACGCATAAGGTCATCGTTTTCATACTGAATTGATGAAGTTTTGATTGAAATTAATGCAGCATACTCTTTAAAGCCCTGTGGAAGTCTCTTTGACCAGAGAACAGTCATATTAGGTTCTGGTGATGTACCAAGGTTTTCAAGAGTATGGAGATAACGGAAGCTGTTCTTAGTAACCATATGTCTGCCGTCAACACCAACACCACCGATTGATTCTGTAACCCACTGTGGGTCTCCTGAGAAGAGTGAGTTATATTCAGGAGTTCTTGCGAAACGTACAAGACGGAGTTTCATAATGAAATGGTCAATATATTCCTGAGCCTGTTCTTCTGTGAGGATTCCTTTTTCGATATCACGTGAAATATAAATATCAAGGAATGTTGAAGTACGGCCAAGTGACATAGCAGCACCGTTCTGGTCTTTAACAGCAGCAAGATAACCAAAGTATACAGCCTGAATAGCTTCCTTTGCAGTTTCAGCAGGCTTTGAAATATCACAACCATAAATTTCAGCCATTTTCTTTAAATTTTCAAGAGCTCTGAGCTGGTCTGAAATTTCTTCTCTTGCACGGATTTTTTCTTCTGTCATAGGACGTGTATAGAATTCTTTCTGTTCCTTCTTATCCTTGATGAGTCTATCAACACCATAAAGAGCAACTCTTCTGTAGTCACCGATAATTCTTCCTCTGCCGTAAGCGTCAGGAAGACCTGTTAAAATCTTATTAGATCTTGCAGCTCTCATTTCAGCATTGTAAACATCAAAAACGCCCTGATTGTGAGTTTTGCGGTATTCAGTAAAGATGTGTTTAATTTCGTCATCAACTTCATAGCCGTTGTCTGAGCAAGCCTTAGCAGCCATATTAAGACCACCATAAGGCATTAAAGCTCTCTTGAAAGGCTTGTCAGTCTGGAGACCAACAATCTGTTCGAGGTCTTTTTTAATATATCCTGCATCGTGAGAAACGAGTGATGAAACAACCTTAGTATCCATATCAAGAACACCGCCGGCCTCTCTTTCCTGTTTCATAAGGTCGAGAACCTTAGCCCAGAGAGTTTTAGTAGCATCTGTTGGGTCAGCAAGGAAAGATGAATCACCGTCATAAGGTGTATAGTTTTTCTGGATAAAGTCACGAACGTCAATATTGTCAACCCAGTGACCAGCAGTAAAGCCTTCCCAAGCTTTAACATTAGAAATATCTGTCTTCATAATCTAAAAAATCTCCTTATAAAAAATAG
>CAMWNQ010000140.1 GCA_947175655.1 uncultured Clostridia bacterium
GCGAACACCGAGTTCTACACTTCTAGCTTGGTGGTCAGCGGCAGATGTGTATTATAGACAGGATTTACTGACTGAGGGTTTTAATATGTCTTTAACAATAAAAAATAGCGACAGCAAAAAACGTTTTCAAAAAATAAGAGGATATATGATAGCCGGCTATGCCCTTATAATTATAATTGCATCGGTCTGCATATCTGGATTTGCCATAAAAAAAACCGATGAAGTTCTTAAATCAAAGGTAAGCTCTATGACATCAATGCTCAATATCCAGATGAAACTTAACATCAACAGCTATCTGAAAAAAATGGAAACTACAGGAACTTTGATATTTTCTTCAGAAGAAGTCTATACATATGATGCAACAAATCCTGATAATGACCAGTATGAAGCATTGAATACAGAAAAAATTATATCTGACAAGCTTTTCAATCTCTGTATTATGGAGAACTTCGTTGATTTTGGAATAGTGTATTCAAATAATCATACTGTCGGGAAAATTTCAAACGGTACTGTAAAACTCTTTAATGATAAATTATATTACGACCTTTCATCAATGATTAACCGAAAACGTACTCACGATGGCTGGGCAACTGGATATAAAAATAATTATAAGAGAATTTATTATGTAAAACGAGTAAATGAAAATGCTATACTTGTAACATCTTTTTATACTACTGAACTTGAAAGTGTATTTGAACATCCTGACGGAATGAATGATATTACTGTAAGACTTGCTGAAAATAATCATGTCATTATATATTCATCTGAAGATAATGAAACAGGAAGTCCCATTCCCTATGCTCTTGAAGAAAGAATAGACAACCAGAATTCCGTTACACTTATTGATGACGAATACTTAATAACAATCAATGGCTGTGGTGATAACTGGTATGTTATATGCTCAGTGCCTACTAAAATCATTCTTGATGAAAAAAATGAAATTCAGGTATATATACTTGCTGTAAGTATTATAGCTTCGATTCTTGCAATAATTGCAGGTAGTCTGGTATCAATTAAAATTACAAATCCGGTCAATCAGATTGTAACAAATCTTGATACCAAAGCCCATATAGATTTACTTACTGGAGTATTAAATAAACGTTCATTTGAAGAGGCTGTTGAAAATACATTAAACAGTATTAACAATTCAAGACATAATGCCCTTATTCTTCTTGATGTCGATAATTTCAAAGGAGTAAATGATACTCTCGGACATTCTTATGGTGATAAAGTTCTTGCAGATATAGGAAATATACTCAATACTGTATTCACTACTGATGATTATACCGGCAGACTTGGCGGAGATGAATTCTGTGTATTATTGAATATTCCTTTACCACAGCAGAAAAATTATATGAATCTGATAAAAGAAAAATGTGATGCTCTTTCAAATGCATTTCATAATAATTATACAGGAGACGATAATAAATATAAAATATCTGCCAGTATCGGTGTTGCTGTTTTTCCTAACCACGGCAGAAATTTTCCTGAACTTTATAAATGTGCAGACAAAGCTCTTTATGAATCAAAACATAAAGGAAAAGATATGTATACTATTTTCTGCTCTGACCTGAACGGAGGCGATAATAATTGAAACTAAAACCGAAATTAAAATTTATTGTTTCTCCTCTTGCACTTTTAATTATCGCATCAGGCTGTAGCGCAAATAAACCAATAATTACATCTCAAACTGAACAGATAGAAATTTCTCTTTCGTGGTGGGGCAACGATGTCAGAAATGAATACACAATACAAGCTGTCGAAGAATTTGAAAAACTTCATCCGAATATAAAAATTATCTGCAATTATTCTGAATGGTCAGGATATCAGGCAAGAAATAATGTAAGAATGGTATCGGATACAGAAGCTGACGTTATGCTGATAAACTATGCGTGGATTCAGCAGTATTCCCCTGACGGCAACGGTTATTATGATATAAATAAGCTTTCCGAATACATAGACCTTTCAAATTTCTTTGATGAATCATTGAAATCAGGCACTCAAAATGGTAAATTAAACGCTGTTCCAATAGCTTTGAATACTCAGAGCGTATATATAAATAAAACTATATATGATGAATATAATCTTGATGTTCCAAATACATGGGATGACTTGTTTAATTCGGCAAAAACAATGAATGGAGAACATTACCCTATTTCAATGACTTCAAAATCAGCATGGTTCTATATAACAGCCTATGCTGAACAAAAAACCGGAAAACAGTTTATAGATAATGAAGGCAATATTAATTTTACTTCGGAAGATTTAGAGATTATGATTGATTTCTACTGCAAATTAATAAACGAAAAAGTAATGCCTCAAGTTGAATACTTTGAAAGACTCAATATAGATGACGGAACATATGCTGGTTCAGTTTCTTGGCTTAGTGATGCATCTAATTATTGCGGAAATGCAGTGAAAAAAGGATTTGAAATAGTTGTTGCTGATTATACTGCTATTGATAGTTCAAAAAGCGGTGAAGGGTGGTATTCAAAACCTGCTACAATGTATGCTATCAGTAAAAATACGGAGTATCCGGAAGAGTCTGCTATGCTTCTTGATTTTCTTCTGAACAGCAATGAAAATGCAGAACTACAGAAAATCGAAAAAGGTATACCTATAAGTAATTCGGCAAGGTCATATCTTGAGGAAAATAATATGCTTGAAGGACTTCAATATGATGCCTTTTTAAAAATGCAGGAATATGAAGATAAAATTATATCAGTAAGTCCATATTTTGAAAATGAAGATATGATAAACTCATTCATTGAATCCTGTAATGCTGTACTTTATGAAAAATCCAGTCTTTCCGATTCAGCAAAAAAACTACATCAAAATCTTTTAAGCAATAATTAATAAGGTTTTCATATAATCATAAAAAGACAAAAAATACAGGAGCTTTAACACTCCTGTTTTTTATATGTATAAAATATCAAATTTTGTCAAAAGCCTGAGATAAATCCGCTATAATATCATCAATATGCTCTGTACCTATTGAAAGTCTGATAGTATTTGGCTTTATTCCTGAATTTAAAAGTTCGCTTTCACTCATCTGTGAATGAGTTGTAGAAGCCGGATGAATTATAAGTGACTTAACATCTGCAACATTTGCAAGAAGTGAGAAAAGTTCTGTATTATCAATAAATTTCTTTGCTGTATCTGCGTCGCCCTTTATTTCAAATGTAAAAATAGAACCTGCTCCATTAGGATAGTATTTATTATAGAGCTCATTATACTTATTGCCATTAATTGACGGATGATTTACTCTTTCAACTTTTGGGTTGTTATTAAGATATTCAACAACTTTCAATGCATTTTCAACATGACGTTCTATTCTAAGTGAGAGAGTTTCAAGACCCTGAAGGAATAAAAATGAATGGAAAGGACTTAATACTGCACCATTATCTCTCATAAGAGTAGTTCTGATTTTAGTAATATATGCAACATCTCCTACAGCATCAGTAAATACTACGCCGTGATAGCTTGGATTACTTTTTGAAAGTCCAGGGAATTTATCATTCTGTGCCCAGTCAAATTTTCCACTGTCAACTATAACACCACCTAAAACACTTCCGTGACCTCCAATAAATTTAGTAGCAGAATGTACTACAACATCTGCACCGTGTTCAATCGGTCTAAAAAGATATGGTGTAGCAAATGTATTATCAACTATAAGCGGAATACCGTGTTTATGTGCAATTTCCGCAAGTGCATCAATATCAGCAACATCTGAGTTAGGATTTCCGAGAGTTTCTACAAAAATTGCTTTTGTATTATCCTTTATTGCTTTTTCAAAACCTTTAATATCGCTTATATCAACAAAATCAGCACTTATTCCCAAATCCTTGAAAGCATTTTCAAAAAGATTATATGTACCTCCATATACATTTGATGATGAAACGATATGGTCACCGCTTACAGCAATATTCTGTATTGCATATGCTATTGCTGCCGCTCCTGAGGCTGTAGCTAAAGCAGCCTTACCACCTTCAAGTGCTGCAATTCTTTTTTCAAATACATCTGATGTCGGATTCATAAGACGTGTATAAATATTACCGCTTTCAGAAAGTCCGAATCTTGCTGCTGCCTGTGCTGAATCTTCAAATACATATGATGAAGTGGCATAAATTGGTACTGCTCTTGCACCTGTTGCTGAATCAGGTGCTTCCTGACCTGCGTGAATCTGTAAAGTTTCAAATTTATAATTGCTCATAACTAATCTCCTTTATTTCCTATAGAATTACTATGGTTTTATTATATCATATCTTTTTTTACTTGTCAAGAGCTTTTTATAAATTAAATTTATAAAATTTTAAGAGTACTTATTGACTTTTAAAAATATTTGTGATATAATATATAAGTAACAAAATTTATGCCGAAGTGGCGGAATGGCAGACGCAGCAGACTCAAAATCTGCCGTGAGCAATCACGTACGGGTTCAAGTCCCGTCTTCGGCACTTAATCAAAAACCACGCGTTTTAGGAACTTCCCTATTTTGCGTGGTTTTATTTTGTTTTTTATGTCGTATTTGATAAAAACAATTATTTTTTTGCCAGTTATTGACAAATCAAATATTATGTACTATAATTT